>JAAYXG010000448.1 GCA_012516015.1 Lysobacteraceae bacterium
GAGATCACCCTGGATCGACCGGCGGCGAAGTACGCACCGAAGACCTCCTTCCGCAAATGGCAGTCGTTTCGCCCAAAGACCTACGTGTCGTCGCGCCAGCGCCGAACGAGCCTTCGGCCGTGCCTTCGTTGCGTGCACTCATCACGGACCCTACCTGGCTCACCCGCGGGCATCGCGTGCGTATCGCCGGCACGGTCGCGCATGCAGACTCGTCGGAGACGCTGCTCATCGAAGAAAACGGCATCGTGATGCCGATCGAGACGCCGACGGCCCGCCGCTTCGTCGTGGGGGATCGAATCGAAGCGATCGGATGGCCCGCGCGTCGACGTTTCACGATGACGTTGCAGCGCGCGCTCGTGACGCACGATCAGCGGACCTCGCTCGCAAGCGCTCGCTCGTCGCGCGTCAACCCGCTACCCGTGGTGACGGATATCTCCACCATTCGCTCCCTCGCACCGGAAGAAGCGGCCAAGGCCTATCCGGTCCGCGTGGTCGCCGTACTCACTGCAGTGCACGCTGCGCGAGACTGCTACTTCCTGCAGATGGGCAACGAAGGCATCTACGTCGATGCGACGAACCAGCAACTCGAGGGACTCCGAGCAGGACAACGAGTTCTCGTGACGGGCCTCACCGCACCCGGCGGATTCGCGCCCGTTATCGTGCATCCGCTCCTCAAGGTGCTGGGTCCCACCTCGATGCCGCAACCTCAAAATCCAGATCCGGAGCTCGCGCCCTCCGGCATCTACGACTCCACGTGGATGGAGATCGAAGGTCTCGTAAGACCCGTCCATGTCGCCGACGGCTATCTCACGTTCAACTTGATGACGCCGCTGGGCACGGTGCGCACGCACCTGTTGCACCCGAAGGGAGATGCCGCTTCGCTCGCTCGCTTCGTCGACGCCCGCGCGCGCGTGCGAGGGGTATTCAACACGGCGTTCACGAACGAGGGCGTCCTGACCGGCTATCGGCTCTTCATCGACTCGGAGGACGACATCGAGGTACTCCGCGCCGCACCGTTCGACCTCGCCGCGAGTGAGCCAAAGCCGATCAAGACGCTGCTCCGCTTCGCAGGCGGATCGGCACGCGCGCGCCGTACGCACATTCGAGGCGTCGTGACGTTCAACGACCGCGGCTCGCTCTACGTCGAAGACGAAACCGGCAGCGTACAGGTGCAAACCGCTCGCTCCGATGCCGAGCCTGGAGAAGTCGTCGACGTGATCGGCTATCCGACGCCGAGCGAGCATGGCCCGATGCTCGCGGATGCGACGGTGGAGCGTCGCGGGGAGCGGCGTACTGTCGACCCGATCGCAACGACGCCGGAGCAGATTCTGAACGGCGCCCTGGACAGTCGATTCGTGAGTCTCGAAGCCCGGGTGCTCAGCCAAGTGGAAGGTGTCAGCCAACAAACGCTGGTGCTGCAGTCGGGATTCGTGACATTCAACGCGGAGCTGCGTGACGGCACGCCGATCGCACCGCTGCGCGAGGGCAGCCTCGTCAGCGTGAGCGGCATCTGCATCGTGCAGCGTCACCAACGATTCTACCGCGACGCGCGCTCGATACCGACTTCATTCAGCATCCTGCTGCGATCGAACGATGACGTGAAGGTGCTGACTGCGGCGCCCTGGTGGAACTTGCGCCATGCCTGGCCGGCGCTCACGATCCTCACGCTGTCGATCTGTCTCGCAATGTTGTGGGTTTTCATCTTGCGCAAACGCGTGCGGGCACAGACTCATGAGATCGACAGTCAACGTACGTTCCTGCGCCACATCATCGATCTATGCCCGAATTTCATCTTCGTCAAGGATCGGGCCGGGCGCTTCACGCTTGCGAACCGTGCGCTAGCGGAAACGTATGGACGCCGCCCCGATGAAATGCTCGGAAGAACCGACGCCGAGATCGGCGTCATCGAGAAAGAGGCACACGAGTACTTCCTCGAGGACATGCGTGCGATGGATTCGAACGAAGAGAAGACCGTCCGAGAGGAGTCGCGCACGGATCTCGATGGCCGCAAGCTCTGGCTGCACACCGTGCGAAGACCCCTGCGCGGCCCCGACGGGACGGCAACGCACGTGCTCGGGGTGTCGAACGACATCACGCTCCACAAACAAGCCGAAGCGACTCTACGCAAGGCACGCGAGGCGGCCGAGGCCGCGAATCGCGCCAAGAGCGAGTTCCTGGCGAACATGAGCCACGAAATCCGCACTCCGCTCAACGGCATCATCGGTATGAGCGAGTTGTGCCTCGATACCGACCTCTCGGCGGAGCAGCGCGAATACCTGGAGACGGTCAAGCTCTCCGCCGACGGGCTGTTGGGCGTCATCAATGACATCCTCGATTTCTCGAAAATCGAGGCAGGCAAGCTCGAGCTCGATCCCGCCGAGTTCAACGTGCGCGAGATGCTCGAGAGCGCGCTCAAGACGATTGCGCTTCGCGCGCATCAGAAAGGGCTCGAGCTCACCTGCGACGTGGCGGCCGACGTACCGGAGATCGTCAAAGGCGACGCGAATCGCTTGCGACAAGTGATCCTCAATCTCGTCGCCAACGCGATCAAGTTCACGGAACGCGGCGAGGTGGGTCTGAGCGTTCGACGTCACGTGGACGACGACGACCATTGCGTCCTGCACTTTACGGTCTCGGACACCGGCATCGGGATCCCCGAGGACCGACAGGAGCACATCTTCAATCCATTCGCTCAAGCCGACAGCTCGACGACGCGCCAGTATGGAGGCACCGGCCTCGGACTCACGATCTCGAATCGGCTCGCGAACATGATGGAAGGCCGGATGTGGCTGGATAGCACACCCGGCAAAGGCAGCCACTTCCATTTCACCGTACGTTTCGCAAAGGCAACCGACGCGCTGCACCCGCACATCGCAGCGCTCGCGCTGCGCCCGCTCGAATCGGTACGTATCCTCGTCGTGGAGGAGAATGCGACGAACCGGCGCATATTGGGCGAGATGCTGGAGCGATGGAAGATGCGCCCGAGTCTCGCAACGAGCCATCGAGAAGCGCTCGAGCTCATCCAGGAGCCGAGCCGCATAGATCCGTATCGCATCGTGCTCGCGACGCTCGACGCCCACGGCTCGGATAGCTTGGCGCTCGTCGAGCGCATACGCGCCCTGCCGGATAGCGCGACGATACGGGTGTTACTCATGACCTCGTCGGCTTATCGGCACGATCCGGTGCGCACACGCAAGCTCTCGATCGACGCTTACCTCGTCAAGCCGATTCGCATGAGCGAGCTGCGCGACACGCTGCTTCGGTGCGTGGAGCCGAGTGCTGAGCGACTTTCGGCACGGCCAGAGCCGAGCCAAGAAGCGCTCGCGACGCACAGCGGGCTCAACATCCTGATCGCGGAAGACAATCGCGTGAACCAGGTTCTCATGCGACGCCTGTTGGAGAAGCGCGGCCACAAAGTGACGATCGCCGAGACGGGCAAAGCCGTCCTCACTACCTGGGAGTCGCAAGCGTTCGATCTCATCCTCATGGACGTCCAGATGCCGGAGCTCGACGGGTTCGAAGCGACCGCCGAGATACGCCGTCGCGAGGCGGCAGGCAAACGCCGCATCCCGATCGTCGCACTCACCGCACACGCTATGGCGGGAGATCGCGACCGCTGTCTGGCCTCGGGAATGGACGCCTACCTCACCAAGCCGATCGATCCCAAAGTGCTCGACGAGACGCTCGAGCAGTATCGGCGCAAAGTCGCGGACCCCGAGCCTGCGGCCGCCCGCTCCGCTCTACTTCCCTGACGACTTGACGCCCTCGCGCGGCCGTTCGCGCGATGCTCGTGCGCGCCTGCGCCATTCCCAGGGCTCGATGCGCTTGCTCGCCGGAAGCGCCCATAATCCCTGCTTCGCCGCCCGCGCACGTTCTTCCTCTTCATACAACGCATCGCTTTCCGCATACTCCGGGTAGAACCAAGCGGCGCCGCGCTTGACGAGCTCGCGATTGATCTCGAGATCTCCGACCCAGACATACGCAACGATGCGCCCGTACTGATCTACGTCGCGAGGCGCCAACACGATGTGCTGATCGCGCACGAGGTCGATGAGCTGCAACTTCGACCGCCAACCATGAGGCTGATCGCGTTCGGGC
>JAAYXG010000449.1 GCA_012516015.1 Lysobacteraceae bacterium
GCTCATCGGTGCTCCCTACGTCGAAGGCTACGGGCTGACGGAGACGGCAGCGCCGACTCATATCAATCCGGTCGAGCGGCCGAAGCCTCAGTGCCTCGGCATTCCCGTCTTGAACACGGATTCGAGAGTGATCGATCCCGAAACGCTCGCGGAGCTGCCGTGCGGGGAGGTCGGCGAGATCGTCACGCGGGGGCCGCAAGTCTTTGCAGGCTACTGGCAGCAGGAGGCGGCAACGCGCGATGCCTTCGTGAACGTCGCAGGCGAGCGCTTCTTTCGCACCGGCGATCTCGGTTATGTCGACGAAGACGGGTACTTCTTTCTCGTCGATCGCTTGAAACGGATGATCAATGCGTCCGGCTACAAGGTGTGGCCCGCGGAGGTCGAGGCGCAAATGTACCGACATCCAGCGATTCAGGAAGTCTGCGTGATCGCAGCGAAGGACGACTATCGCGGCGAAACCGTGAAGGCGCTCGTCGTCTTGCGGGAAGCGCATCGAGGGCAAGTCGCGGAGCAGGACATCATCGAATGGACGCGTACGAGAATGGCTGCCTACAAGTGTCCTCGAACCATACAATTCGTCGACAGCTTGCCGAAGTCCGCGACCGGCAAGGTGCAGTGGCGGGTACTGCAAGAGGCGGAGCGGGCGCGGTCGCAGCCCGCTCCCGTTTGAGAACGCATGCGAATGAAGGCTTGACCTATGGCAACGAGAGCATCCGATACGGCACGTGCGATGACGACGGCAGCGCCGGAGACAAGGCCGCCGGCGGGCAAGCAAGACCGTCATTTCGTAACCGCTTTGTCGCGAGGGTTGGATGTCTTGTCCTGCTTTCGCAGCGGCAGCCGCATGCTCGGCAATCAAGAGATCTCGGAGCGTTGCCGCTTGCCGAAGTCGACCGTATCGCGCCTCACGTACACATTGACGAAGCTCGGCTACCTTCACTACGTGAAGGAGTCGGGCAAGTACCGACTCGGCACGGCGACGCTCGCGCTCGGCAGTGCGGTGCTCGGACGTTTCGAGGTGCGCGATCTGGCGCGCCCGCTCATGCAGGAGCTTGCGGATTCCACGGGAACGTCGGTCGCGCTCGGCGCGCGTCAACGCTTGAGCATGGTGTGCGTCGAAGTCTGCAAGGGCAATGCCGTCTTGTCGCTCAACATGGAAGTCGGCATGCGTTTGCCGCTCGGATCCTCCGCGATCGGCCGGAGCTACCTTGCGGTGTGCAGCGAGACCGAACGCGCCGATCTGCTCGATCAATTGAAGGAGCTCGATCACCTTTCCTGGCCCGCGCTCAAGCAAGGCATCGAGAAGTCGCTTGCGACCTACGCGGAGCTCGGCGTCTGCACTTCGTTCGGCGAGTGGCAACCGGACGTCAACGGTATCGCAGTCGCATTCCATCCAGGCAACGGCTTGCCTGCCATGGCGATCAACTGCGGCGCACCTGCCTTCAAAGTTACGGCCGAGTACTTGCTCAACGACGTGCGCCCGCGCCTCGTCGATCTCGTGCACAAGATCGAAGAAGGCTTGGGCGTTCGGAGCTGACGCGGTGCGAAGCGCCGTGTAGGTGTGCGAACGTGTAAACGTGCGGACGCCGGAAAGTCACGCGCTCGCGCTCTGACGCCCACACGCTCACACGTCTATACGTCTACACGGCGCGAGAGCGCTCGTCGTCGTTGAACGACACGCACGATGCACCGACGTCTGCATCACGCAACATATGCGAGCGCATCGCGCCATGCTCTATTGCAGTTGCGCGACATCGGAACTTTTTAAGGAGGAGTTAGTTACGCCCTTGTCTGTCTGAGCTTCACCGACGCGATTCTTTTCATGCGCGAGTCCGCACAAGTCAAAGTCATTCGCGCACCGGTACCGAGCGCGTCCCGCGCAAGAACGCCCCAACGTTTCTACACGCGAGTGCAGCGCGGGACGGCGGAACCGCCGTCCGTCACGCTGCTCAAGCACACGTTCAATCCAGCGGTCATCGTGGCGACGATGTTTGCCTGCGCGCTCATCTACGGCCAGCCCATCAATCCGCCTTACTGGGCGCTTGCCGCGCTCACGTTCATCGTCTCATCGCAAATCGTCAGCGATCCGATTCTGGATATCTCTTCGAGCCGCGATATGAGCTGGGTCATGCGCCATCGCATTTTTGCCGAGTGGCTGATGGTCTCCGCGGTGCTGCTGTTTTTGGCATTCGCATTCAAAGTAACGGACACGTTTTCGCGCAAAGTAATCCTTACATGGTTTGCGGCCACGCCGTTCGCCGTGATCGCAGCGCAAATCGCGCTGCGTCGATTCGCAGCGTTCTCCGCCTTGCGCGGCTCCATCGTGCAGAGCCATATCGTCGTCGGCGCGAACGAGTGCGGGCGGCGGCTGGCGCAGCGTCTGCAAGCAAACCCGCATCTCGGTACGTTCAAGGGGTTCTTCGACGATCGTATCGGCGATCGGTTGGCTAATCTGCCCGAGGAGCAGCTTCTCGGAACGATGAACGATGTCGCCGACTACGTACGCCTGAACGGCGTGAGCAACATTTACATCTGCCTGCCCATTCGTGCCGAGGAGCGCGTGATGAGGCTCATGGAGGAGCTGCGCGATACGACCGCGTCGGTTTATTTCGTACCGGATATATTCGTGTTCGACCTGATGCGTGCGCAGCTCGCCGACATTGACGGCATCCCGGTACTGGCCGTATGCGAGACGCCGTTCTCCGGCATGAACGGCGTGCTCAAGCGCGCGAGCGACATCGCTTTCGCTTCGATCCTGATCGCGCTGCTCTGGCCGCTCATGCTCGTGATCGCGATCGGGGTGCGCATGAGCTCGCCGGGCCCGATCATTTTCAAGCAACGTCGCTACGGCCTCTACGGCGAGAGGATCCTCGTCTACAAGTTCAGGACGATGTCGGTCTGCGAAGACGGCAGTATCACTCAGGCAAAGCGGGACGATCCGCGCGTGACGCGCATCGGACGATTCTTGCGAAGAACGTCGCTGGATGAGCTGCCGCAGCTCTTCAATGTGCTCTGCGGAAGCATGAGTCTTGTCGGGCCGCGCCCGCACGCGGTCGCTCACAACGAGGAGTATCGCAAGCTCATCGACGGCTACATGCTCCGTCACAAAGTGCGTCCCGGCATTACCGGCTGGGCGCAAGTGAACGGACTTCGGGGCGAGACGGAGAGCCTCGAGAAGATGAAGCGGCGCGTCGAGTACGACTTGCACTATCTGCGAAACTGGTCGCTCGCGCTGGATTTCTCCATCTTGCTGCGCACCGCGCGCATCGTTCTGCGCGATCGCAACGCGTACTGAGCATTCGGGCTGACATGCGCAGTGCCCATCTACTCGCTGTCGAGCTTTGTCGGTACCTCGAAAGCGAACGTATCGACTACGCATTGCTCGGCGACGCGTGTACGCCGTCGAGCGCGAGTGCTCAGCGGATCGAGCTCGTCGTCAGTCCCGAGTTTCTCGACCAAGTGCCGATGGCGTTGCACAAGCTCTGCCGCGCGACCAATACCAAGCTGGTGACGTGCGTTCGCGAGGCGCGCCTGGAGTGGCGTTGCCTCGTGAGCTGGCTGAATCGCGAGGAGCGGCCCGAGTTCGTGGCGATCGAAGTGTTCGCCGGGTTCATGCGCCGCGGCCGCATGCTGCTCGAAGGGCGGGAGCTTCTCAGGGATCGTCACGTGGAGGCGGGTGCCGTCCGCTTGCGGCCGGCCTTCTTCGTCGCAACGCCGGCGATGGACTTCATCTATTACCTGCTGAGATGCGTTCACGAGCGCGACCTGACCGACGCGCACGGTCGGCATTTGCGCGAGTGTTGGCAGCGCGATCCGCACGGTGCCACCGCGCAGGTCGGGAAGTTTTGGGATTTGTCCCGCGAAGGCGGTGTGATCGTGCGCGCCGCGGAGAGCGGCGATTGGCGGCTCGCGCGCGACAGCCTTCCGCTGCTGCACAAGGCAATCAATCGGCGAAAGCGACTCCGACTGCTCGACTGGGCGTACGAGTGGCGCATGCGCGTGTCCCGGTGGGTACGTCCGTCCGGACTGCTGCTCGCTTGCCTCGGGCCCGCTGGCGTCGGCAAGGCGAGTGTCATCGATGCACTGAAAGCGCGTCCGCTTGCGCCCTTTCGCGGCGTTCACACGATGGAGCTGCGGCCGCGAATCTTCCGCGCGTCGACGAAGGACGGACAGTGCATGCGGCCCCGCGGTCGAATCGCCTCGGTCGGTAAGCTCCTGATGTTCGCCGTCGACTATTGGATCGGATACTGCCTGCGGATCCGACCGCGTTTGGTGCGTTCGATGCTCGTACTGTCGAACCGCTACTACGACGACGTACTCGCCGATCCCCTTCGTTATCGCATGAAGCGGCCTTTCGCGATGGCGCGCGCGATCCTGCCATGGATTCCGCGCCCAGATCTTTGGCTCGTGCTCGATGCCCCTTCGGAGCTCATTGCTTCGCGAAATGCGGAAATGTCCGCGCAGGAATGGAGCCGGCTGCGCAGCGAGTATCGCCGTCTGTTGCGCGGATACGAGAACGTCGTCGTGCTCGATGCGCGTTCGCCGCTCGAGAAGGTCGTCGCCGCGGCTGAGCGGGCGATCGTCGATCATCTCGAGACCCGTACGGCCGAGCGTCTGCATCTGCCGCTCGCGGCGCCGAAGAATCCCTTCGCGACGGAGGTTCTGCTGTTCTTCTGCCGCCGGCACATCCCTGTGCTCAGTCGGTTCGTGCGAATCCTGTACAACAGCGACATCTATTGTCGGCTACCCGCTCATATTTATATGCCGCACCCGTACGGCATCGTAATGCACCCGCAGGCAGCAATCGGCGAGCGCGTCACGGTGATGCAACAGGTCGCCATCGGCGATAAGGACCAAGGAGAAAATGTCGCTCCCGTGATCGGCAACGATGTCTATATCGGAGCGGGCGCTCGGGTGCTCGGCGACGTACGTATCGGCAACGGTGTCACGATCGGTGCCAATGCAGTCGTCACCCGGGATATACCCTCTGGCGTGACCGTCGTCGGGGCCAACCGCATCGTAGAAGCGCACGCCAGCACGGTGACCCGGTTGCCAACCACCGGTATGCAGCAGCGCGGCGCGTAGCGCACAGGGCTGGCAGATCTTCGTGGGCAGCCCGAAGCGCCTCATCCGGTCGCCAACGCTCGACGTTCTGCACAAGCGGCCGCGATTTGCGAAGGCAGGTTTCGTGCGATCCGATCACTAAACGTGAGGTAGCGGTTTCGCTACTGAGCAACTGTTCGGCTACACTAACGCCCCGTCGGATTAGCCCGCTTTCGAACCCACTTTCCAGACCGCGCACAGGAATTCGCGATCGCAATGAGCGACTCTTTGCGAGCTTTGCTCGACTCGACGCCCCTCGGGGCCGCCAACGCTTCTTACGTCGAATCTCTCTACGAACAGTACCTGGAAGATCCAGGCGCCGTTCCTCTTCAGTGGCGCGACTACTTCGCCGGCCTTGGCGCCCGCGGGGTGGACACGGCGCACGAGCCGATCCGCAAGGCGCTCGCTGAACGAGCTCGACGCCAATCGGTATTTGCGGCGCCCTCGGCTGCGGCGACGGCGTCCGACGTGTCCGCAAAGCAAGGCGGCGTCTCGCGCCTCATGCAGGTCTACGCGAACCGCGGTCATTTGCTCGCTGACATCGACCCGCTCGGCTTGATGGAGCGCCCGGTGCCGGAGGTGCTCGAGCTGCGTCATTTCGGGCTGAGCGAGGCGGATCTCGATACGGAATTCTTCACCGGCAGCCGCACGGATGCGATTCCTCAGCGCATGAAGCTGCGCGACATCATCGCGCAGCTCCGCCAGATCTTCTGCGGAACGATCGGCGCTGAGTTCGCGCACGTTTCGAATTCGACCGAACGGCTCTGGTTGCAGAATCGCTTTCTCGACGGTCGCGTGCGCCATCGCTTCTCGCTCGAAGAGCGCAAGACGCTGTTGCGCCTTTTGACGGCGGCGGAAGGGCTCGAGCTCTACTTCGCAACGAAGTACCCGGCGCAGAAGCGCTTCTCGCTGGAAGGCGGCGACAGCCTCATCCCGATGCTCGACGATCTCATCCAGCAGGGCGGTGTCGCCGGTGTCGAGGAGATCGTGATCGGCATGGCGCACCGAGGGCGCTTGAACGTTCTCGTCAACGTCGTCGGCAAGTCCCCGCAGGTCATCTTCTCGGAG
The DNA here is from genome assembly GCA_012516015.1 of Lysobacteraceae bacterium. GTDB lineage: Bacteria > Pseudomonadota > Gammaproteobacteria > Steroidobacterales > Steroidobacteraceae > Steroidobacter. The sequence continues at coordinate 6,172 of JAAYXG010000449.1, forward strand.
TTCGAGGGCCACTACGACTCGAACCACATGCAGGGTTCGGGCGACGTGAAGTATCACAAGGGCTTCTCGACCGACATTCGCACGCCCGGGGGCAACGTCCACGTTGCCCTTGCATTCAACCCCTCGCACCTCGAAGTCGTGAATCCGGTCGTCGAGGGTTCCGTGCGCGCGCGCCAACAGCGCCGCAACGACACTCAAGGCGACAAGGTCGTTCCGGTTCTCATTCATGGCGATGCGGCGTTTGCGGGCCAAGGCGTCGTCATGGAGACGCTGCAGCTCTCGCAGGCGCGCGGGTTCTACACGGGCGGCACGGTTCACATCATCGTCAACAACCAGGTCGGGTTCACGATTTCCGATCCGCGCGATTCGCGCTCGACGCTGTATTGCAGCGACGTCGCGAAGATGATCGAAGCGCCGATCTTCCATGTGAACGGCGACGATCCGGAGGCGGTGCTGTTCGTGACGCGTCTCGCGCTCGACTACCGCATGACGTTCCACAAGGACGTCGTGATCGATCTCGTCTGCTATCGACGCCGCGGACACAACGAGGCCGATGAGCCGGCCGCCACGCAGCCTACGATGTATCGCAGGATTCGCGAGCACCCGACGCCGCGGCAAAAATATGCGCAGAAGCTGATCGGCGAAGGCGTGCTCACGCAGGCGGAAGCCGATGCGATGGTCGAGACCTATCGTCGCGATCTCGACGAGGGCAAGGCCACCGTTCGCAATGCGCTCGGCATGATCGGCAACAAGCACACGGTGGACTGGTCGAAGTTCCAACTGCCCGAGCGGATCACTCCCGTCGCGACAGGTGTGCGCTTGGAGCTTCTGCGCGAGCTCGGTTCGAAGCTCGCGACGCTGCCGCAGAACCTGTCGCTTCATCGGCAAGTCGCGAACGTCGTGCAGAGTCGCGAGAAGATGGTCGCCGGCCAAATGCCGCTCGATTGGGGCTTTGCGGAGACGCTCGCCTATGCGACGCTCCTGTGCGAAGGCTTCGAAGTGCGCATCGTCGGTCAGGACAGCGGCCGCGGCACGTTCTTTCATCGTCACGCGGTCTGGCACGACCAGAACACGGGCGAGACCTACGTTCCCCTCGAGCACGTCGCGCCGAGCCAGCCGCGCTTTACCGTCATCGATTCGCTCTTGTCCGAAGAGGCGGTGCTCGGTTTCGAGTACGGCTTTTCCACGACGGAGCCCAACTGTCTCGCGATCTGGGAAGCGCAGTTCGGGGACTTCGCGAACGGCGCGCAAGTCATCATCGATCAATTCATCAGCTCGGGCGAAGCGAAGTGGGGACGACTGTGTGGATTGGCGCTGTTCCTGCCGCACGGCTACGAAGGGCAGGGTCCGGAGCACTCTTCGGCGCGGCTCGAGCGTTTCCTGCAACTGTGCGCGGAGCAGAACATGCAAGTGTGCGTGCCCTCGACGCCCGCCCAGATGTTCCACATGCTGCACCGACAGATGAAGCAGTCGTTCAGAAAGCCGCTGATCGTCATGACGCCGAAGAGCCTTCTGCGGCACAAGCTGTCCGTATCGTCGCTCGAGGACCTAGCGCAGGGGAGCTTCAGAAACGTGATCGACGAGATCGACGACATCCGGCCCGCGGACGTGTCGCGCATCGTGTTTTGCTCCGGCAAGGTCTACTTCGACCTGCTCGAGTCGCGCCGCACCGACGGCGTGCACAACGTCGCGCTCGTGCGCATCGAACAGCTCTATCCGTTCCCGACCGAGGAGTACGCGGCCGTCGTTCGCAAATATCCGAACGCTCGCGAGATCGTGTGGTGTCAGGAAGAGCCGCAGAACCAAGGCGGCTGGTACCAGATCCGCCATCGGCTGCAGGAACCGCTCACGAAGGAGCAGCAGTTGTTGTACGCGGGACGCGCGCCCGCCGCGGCGCCTGCGACGGGCATCTATCAAATGCACGTCGAGCAGCAGCGCGAGCTCGTCGATGCCGCGTTGCGTTCCACCAGCACGGAAGAGGCGCTCAGACAGACGACGCGGCTCAGAGCAGCCGGCAAGGCCCATTGAGCGTCGATATGGAAGCGGTAAGAGAGGACTCGCGGCTCATGATTCGTGATTCGCGGATCGGAAGACGCCTCCCGGTGCCGCGAGTCATGGATCAAGGCCTGCAATTCGACCCGACGTTAACCAAACCGCTTCTCAGTAGAGATACCGAATGAGCATTGAAGTCAAAGTTCCGCAACTGCCCGAATCCGTGACGGATGCCACGCTCGTCGCGTGGCACAAGCAACCCGGAGACACGGTCTCTCGCGACGAGAATCTCGTCGATCTCGAAACCGACAAGGTCGTGCTCGAGGTGCCGGCACCGGCGTCCGGCGTGCTCAGAGAGCTCAAAGTCGAGAACGGCGCGACGGTGACGGCGGGTCAGGTGCTCGCCATCCTCGAGGAGGGTGCGGCGGCTGCGCCGAGCCAATCGACTGGCGCACCCGCAGAGAAGGCCAAGCCGGCGGCACAGCCGGAACAGAAATCGAACGGCGGCGGTGCGGCTGCCAAGCTCGCGCCGGCGGCGAAGCGCATGATCGAGGAGCACAAACTCGATGCCGGGCAGATCGCGGGCAGCGGGCGCGACGGGCGTGTCACGAAAGGCGACGTGATTCAGCACTTGGCGAAGAAGGAAGCCGCGCCGGCCGCGAAGCAGGCGAAGCCGAGCGCGCCGACCGTGCAGCTTCCCCCGGCGGGCGGGTCACGCAACGAGCAGCGCGTGCCGATGACGCGCATGCGTGCCCGCATCGCAGA
>JAAYXG010000450.1 GCA_012516015.1 Lysobacteraceae bacterium
AGCGCAACGAACGCGGTCGAAGAGAGGAACGCCTTCTCGCACTCGCGAGAAGCCGCGTACGAATCTCTCTGGCTTCGCGTTTACGAGAATCCGCTGCTTGATTCTCTAGAGCTGATTCTCTCGCGTTGCGTCGTCCGAATCGCCGTCCCGCTCCTTCGAGCGCGTCGAGCTCGTGGATGTCGACGTTGCGCCGCTCGTCATCGCTTTGTAGATCTCGTCCTGAATCTCGCGCCAGCGCTCGAAATTTCGCTGAGTCAGCGTGGAGATCGAATCGTAAGCATCGCTGCCCATCATCGCGCGCATGTGATCGCGCATTTGCTGCTGTTGGCTCGCGAGCAACTTGAGACTCTGCTCTAGGTAGCTGCCGACGAGACTTTGCATCGCTCCGCCATAAGAGCGAATGATCTGCGATAGAAAATCCTGGCTCATCAGAGGCTCGCCCGTGTGCTCCTGCTCGGCGATGACCTGCAGCAGGATCGAACGGGTAATGTCCTCTTGGCTCTTCTTGTCGATGACGACGAAATCCACCTTGTCCATCACGAGACGCCGAATGTCGGCGAGCGTGATGTACCGGCTCTCGACGGTGTCGTAGAGGCGCCGATTCGGATACTTCTTGATGACTCTCGACTCGTTCATGGCGGCTCCTCGGAGTAACCCGGAGCTGAGAACCGATCGTGCTTCAAGCCCGTTCATACTAATGTACCCCCACTCCAATGCCCAGGTGAGGTAAGAACCCCACGAGCTCTTACCCGTGTCCCGACGCAAGCCGGGATCCAGATCGAACAAGCGAGTCAGCGACGAGCCGTGCGTCGGTGCGGCTCGATCGGCGCTGACTTAGAGCGCCTCGACGATTGCGCTTCGAATGCCTCTCATCGAACTCACTCGCCAGTTGCGTATGGCCCAGTCCCACAACGTGGACAGTCCACTTAGACGCAGTTCAAGTGGCGGCGATTGCCTCAGGAATCGTAGTGCCCGCCAAAGCTCGCCGCTTGGATCGCGAAGATCCACCCCGCCGGCACCGGCGGATTTCGACAGTTTGATCTGATTCTGATCCGTGGCTAGAGGCACATGTGCGTACTCGGGGTGCGCAAGGCCGAGAACGTTTTGAAGCGCGAGTTGGCGGGGCGTGCTCGTAAGCAAATCGGCGCCCCTTACGACTTTCGTGATCCCTTGCGCGGCATCGTCTACAACGACAGCGAGCTGATAGGCGAACAATCCATCGCGACGACGCACGACGAAGTCGCCACACTCCGTTGCGAGATCAATTGCAATTGGACCTTGGGCCTCATCCTCGAAGCGGACGGGCTCTTCCGGAGCGCGAAAGCGAACCGCGAGCGGTCGATCCGGCGCGCGGACACCGCTGCGGCACCAGCCGGGGTAGTGCAATTCTTCGCCTGCTATCGGTGCGCGCGTCTGGGCAGCTTGGATTTCGGTTCGGCTACAGGAACAGAAGTAGACCGCATCAGCTCGACGAAGCTCGGCGAGGGCCGCCTCGTAAGCTTCCGCACGGAGGCTCTGGTAGATGACTGGGCCATCCCATTCGA
>JAAYXG010000045.1 GCA_012516015.1 Lysobacteraceae bacterium
GATCTCCTCGAGAATGTCTTCCAACGTCACGAGCCCTTGAATATCGCCGTATTCATCGACGACGAGCGCGATGCGCCGCCGATCTCGCTGAAAGTTGAGGAGCTGGATGTTGAGCGTCGTGCCCTCCGGCACGAAGTAGCCTTCGCGCTCTTGCGCAAGCTCGCGCAGACGCTCGCGCGTCAATTCGCCGCGCGCCATGGCATGCACGACCTTCTTGAGGTGAAGCATTCCGAGCACGTTGTCCAAGTTGTCCTCGCATACCGGCAGCCGCGTGTGAGGCGTCGTACGCAAGATGTCGAGGATGCTGTCCCAATCGTCGGTCAAGTCGATGTACGCAATATCGCTGCGCGGGATCATGATGTCATCGACGGTCGTCTTTTCGAGCTCGATCAGCTTCTGCGCGAGCCGCGCGCGATGCGCCGCCAAGTGGCGTTGCTCGCGCATCACCCAGCGCAGGGCCGGATCGCCGCGCGCGTAGCGCACTCCCGCGAAGAACGCACCCGCGCCTGCGACGAGGACGGCAACGACGAAAACGAGGACGGCGACGGGATCAGCCACGACGAACGCGAGCAGGGGTCAGCCCCACTGCCTGCCCAGAATCGCCTCGAGCACGATCTTCGACCCGAAGTAGGCGAGTGCGAGCAGCGCGAAACCGCTCACAGTCCAAGAGGCGGCCGTGCGTCCGCGCCAGCCGAAGCGCCAACGCCCGAACAACAAGACGGCGAACACGACCCAAGCAAGACAGGAAAGCACGGTCTTGTGAATGAGGTGCTGACCAAACAAATCCTCGACGAAGATGAAGCCGCTGAAGAGTGCGAGCGTCAGAATCGCGAAGCCCGCGACGAGCGCCTGAAACGTACCAGCTTCGAGGGCCTCCATCGAGGGTAGCGTCTTCATCCACCCGAGCGGTTTGCGCGTGCGCAAACGGCGATCCAAAAGGCCCAGCGCCACGGCCAATGCGACTGCCAAGGTCAGCAAGGCATACGCAATCACGGATAAGACGATGTGCGCGGCGATCTCCCAGTTGTCTTGTTGGAGCTCGTTGCCGTCCGGTCCTTGCGCCGTACCGACCGCTACGATGCCGGCCAGAAGCATGAGGACCGATCCGATCGCGGCGAAACGAGGTCGCGTCCACGACAGCCCGAGGGCGATCACGCCGATCGGCCAACCGATGAGCGATGCCGCTTCAGCGATCGTCAGCGACAAAGACGGCTTTGCGGAGAAATCCTGCCAGAGCAGCATGGCGTGCAAGATCGCGGCGAACACGCCGATCGCGATGCCGGCAATCCGCCGGCCTCGGGCGGCATGATCTTGCGCGCGGTAAACGCTCGACCCCAGCCACAGGGCGCCGGCGAGATACGATGCGAGTACGACGATGGAGAGCACGACCCAATCCAGACTGTCAGTAGGTAGAGGCTACAGGGAATGGAGGCGTGTCGGCTATAGCCTGCAAGGATTGAAGCGTTCAGCGGTTAGACTAGCAATCCCGATTCTCGACCAGAATAAGGGGTCTTGGGGGCTGCGCCTCTGCCTTAGACTAATTAATCGCCAACTACTTCAAGTACGAGTTCCATGTTCGACAAATTGACCGAGCGCCTTCAGGGCGTCGTCGAAAGCCTGCGCGGACGCGGGCGGCTGACCGAAGAGAACATCAACGACACGCTGCGCCAAGTGCGGATGGCTCTGCTCGAGGCCGACGTCGCGCTACCGGTCGTCAAAGGCTTCGTCGATTCCATCCGTGCAAAGGTCGTGGGGCTCGAGATCGAGAAGAGCCTCACGCCCGGGCAGATGCTCGTCAAAGTCATCCATGACGAGCTGATCGCGCTCATGGGCGCCGGCGTGCGTCCGCTCAACCTCAGAGCTCAACCGCCGGTCGTCGTGCTGCTTGCGGGGCTGCAAGGCGCGGGTAAGACAACCTCGGCGGCGAAGCTCGCGAAATGGCTCAAGCAGAACGAACGTAAGAAGGTGCTGCTCGCGAGCACCGACGTGTATCGGCCCGCGGCGATCCTGCAGCTCGAGCGACTCGCTCAGCAGCTCGATGTGGGCTTTTATCCTTCCGATCCGAATAAGGCGCCAGTCGTGCTCGCGCGCGAAGCGCTCGAGGAAGCGCGCCGCTCGCTGTACGACGTGCTCATCGTCGACACGGCAGGCCGTCTCCACGTCGATGAGGAGATGATGGCCGAGGTGCGCGAAATCGCGGATGCCGTCGCGCCGATCGAGACGCTGTTCGTGGTCGACAGCATGGCGGGCCAGGACGCCGTCAATGCGGCACGCGCGTTCGGATCCGCGCTGACGCTCACGGGAGTCGTGCTCACGAAAACGGACGGCGATGCACGCGGCGGCGCAGCGCTCTCGGTGCGGCAGATCACCGGCCAGCCGATCCTTTTCATGGGCACGGGCGAGAAAACCGAGGCGCTCGAGCCGTTTCACGCCGAGCGTGTCGCCTCTCGCATTCTCGGCATGGGCGATGTCCTTTCGCTCGTCGAAGACGTCACGCGCAACGTCGATCGCGAGCAGGCCGAGAAACTCGCCCGCAAGCTGAAGAAGGGCAAGGATTTCGACCTCGAGGATCTACACGATCAATTGCAGCAGGTCCAGAAGATGGGCGGCATCGGCGCGCTGATGGACAAGCTGCCCGCGAATCTCGTCGGAAAGGCCGGCGCGGCGTCCCCCTTGGCCGGGGAGAAGGAAATCACGCGCCAAGTCGCGATTATCCGCTCGATGACCCCGCGCGAGCGCCGCTATCCGAAGACGATCGACGCGTCCCGCAAACGCAGAATTGCAGCAGGCTCAGGCGTTCACGTCTCGGAAGTGAACAAGCTCCTCAAGAACTACTTACAGATGCAAAAGGTCATGAAATCCATGACCAAAGCGGGGGGCTTCGGCAAGTTGATGAGGGCGTTTGGGGGGAGGATGCCCCTTCGCTGATCCTAGGGCGTGGGGCTTGGGGCCTGGGGCTTGGGTCAGAATAGGACCGCGATGGCGGAGTCCGGAATATCTAGCCCATACCCCGCGTCCCGAGCCCAGAGCCCAGAGCCCAGAGCCCAGAGCCGCGAAGCTAGCGTTCCGCGCCCCATTTGAGTAAGATCCGCCCCCTTTTCCGGGAGGGTGTCCTTCCGGCGATCCGGTATTGCGCAGCGAATTCGAGGCTTTAGCAGCATGGTTACGATTCGGCTCACCCGCCGCGGGGCGAAAAAGCAGCCCTTCTACCACGTCGTGGTTACCGACAGCCGCAACCGCCAAGGCGGAGCGATCCTGGAGCAGGTGGGCTTCTACAACCCGA
>JAAYXG010000451.1 GCA_012516015.1 Lysobacteraceae bacterium
AAGAGCTCATACCGGACGATCCGCATCTGCATCGATGGCTGGATCTCGCGCGTGAGCGCATTCAGTTCCAGGGATTGCCCGCCCGTATCTGCTGGGTTGGGTTGGGTCAACGGCATCGCTTAGGCCTTGCCTTCAACGAGATGGTGGCGAGGGGCGAGCTGAGCGCGCCGATCGTGATCGGTCGCGATCACCTCGACTCCGGCTCGGTCGCGAGCCCCAACCGAGAAACGGAAGGGATGAAAGATGGATCGGATGCGGTATCGGATTGGCCGCTGCTCAACGCGCTCTTGAACACCGCAAGCGGTGCGACGTGGGTGTCGTTCCATCATGGAGGAGGCGTGGGGATGGGCTACTCGCAGCATGCCGGTGTCGTCATCGTTTGCGACGGCACCGAGGCAGCCGCGCGCCGCATCGAGCGCGTGCTCTGGAACGATCCGGCGATTGGTGTCGCGCGTCGTGCGGACGCGGGATATGAAGAGGCGATCGCGTGTGCGCGCGAGCACGGGCTTGTATTGCCCATGCAAGTGTGACGTGTAACGTGTAGGGTTGGCGGTATGTCCGACGTCTACACCTTCGAGCGCGGCCATTTGCCGCTTCTCATCAGCGTTCCTCACGCCGGCACCCAAGTGCCGCAGGCTATTTTTCGTCGGTTCACGTCGGCGGCGCAGGCGCTGCCGGACACGGACTGGCATGTGGACAAGCTGTACGCGTTCGCGCGCGAGCTCGGCGCCTCGATGATCGTTGCGAACTATTCGCGCTACATCGTGGATCTGAATCGCTCGCGCGACTCACGTCCGCTGTATACGTCGGATCCGACGTCTCCGGTGTGTCCGACGCACACGTTCGGCGGCGAGCCCATCTATGGGACAGGCGAAGAGCCCGCCGCCGATGAGATCACCGAGCGCATCGTAGAGTACTGGGAACCGTACCATTCGCGGCTCGCGGCCGAGCTCGAGCGTCTGCGCGCTGAACATGGCTTTGCGTTGTTGTGGGACGCGCATTCGGTGGGAAGCGAGGTGCCTGGCTTGTTCGCGGGTGTCTTGCCCGAGTTCAACTTCGGGACGCGCGACGATCGTTCCTGCCCGCGAGCGTTGGCCGAGCTGTTGCTCGAACGCGTGACACGTGAGGGAAAGTACGGTGCGGTGTTGAATGGCCGCTTCAAGGGCGGCTACATCACGCACAGTTACGGACATCCCGCACGACGCTGTTACGCGATTCAGCTCGAGCTCGCTCGGCGCGTATACATGGATGAGCGCCCGTCGACGCCGGTCTTGGACCCCTCCAAGCTCGAGTCTGCCGCGCGAACCATCCGCGGATTGCTCGAATGCGCGCTGTCTCGGCTGTCAGTTGACGGTTGACCCGCTGAGAACTCAGCGCTCGCGCCCTAACGTATCCGAAGCGTGATTCGCCTCGGACTCAGCCGGCTCGGCCTTGCGCTCTTCCTCCGAAAACTGCGATTCGGTGTTCTCAGGGCTGGGTAGATCGCTCGACGCCGTACGTGTGCGCGATCGCCCCCGCGCCTGATCGCTACCCGTGTCTGCTTCCGAGGCGACGTCCGCCGATTCCGCTCGTTGCCGAGCTTGTTGCTTGCGCTGATGCATCGAGCGCGTGACGCCGGCGGGGATGCCTTCATCGTCCGTCATGTCGCGCCGCAGGCATTCGCTGCGGGCGAGCTCGTCCTCTTGATCGCAGATCGGCGTGTCGGCGCCGGCCGTATCCCTTCGTTGCTCGCGTTGTCGCGGAGTCGTACCGCGCGGTCGGTCGGCGCTCGGGTAGGTCGGCTGCGCCAACGGCGGCTGAGTACTCGGTTGTCCCTCGCTGTCGGGCGGCGTCTGCGCGTGGGCGCCAAGTGCGCAAAGCATCGCCGCGGCGCCGATTACACAGGCCGCATCGCGCATTTTGAAGGACAGAATGGTCATGACCTCGCCCCTGATCCCGAGATGCATACAATTAGAACGAGCGCTTCTCGGGCGAGTTCCCGGTCCGGCAGCCATTGAACTGTGGGCGAGGTCGCAGCATGGACCTTGCGGGGCAAACCGCGCGTTCAGGTGTTATTCGCTAGCGACCGCCGGAGACGATCATGTCTATTCTCGATTTGGCCAATTCCCGCGAGGTCATCACGGCGGCCGCGACCGCCGAAGTACCTGAAGATAAGCCCGCCATCTGCGGCACCGTCACGCTTCATTGCATCGACGACGGCGAACCGCTGCGGCTCTCGATGCCGATGCTGGATGCGTTGCTATTGCTGAACTCGCTGCGCGCGATCGAAAAGGAGTTCTCGCTGCAAGTCTGGTCCGCTCAAGTCGGATGTAGCTTGAACTCCGCGGAATATATGACCGCGCAACTGCAGCAACAACTGGATGAAGACGATTTGATCGTGCCGTCATCGTTGAACTGACAGGGATCCTCCATGCTCGCCCGTAGCGACGAGGATAGCCATCGAGATACCTAGATTCGAAATGTCGTTGAACGCTCGTTTTGCAACGTTCGTACTTGGATATGCCGTGCTCGTTAAAGGAAAACATGTGAAGTTGGCGTACGAATAAGGCTTTCTCTCAATTGCGCATCCGCACGCAGGTTCGCGCGTGCGAAGATCTGTCTTTGCGTGTGCATAGGCATAGACATTCGCGTAAGCTTTACCAAATAGATATTCGGCGCGCACGATTATAGGATCGCAGTCGTCGGTGCGGCGCTATGACTGCATTTCCGAATAGGTACCTTGGAGGACGATCAATATGGCACGAGCGAAACGAAAGACACGGTCCGCGGCGGGTCGGGCGGCTGCACGCAAGGGAGCGTCGCGTAAAGGAACGTCGCGCAAGAAAGTAGCGGCACGCAGCAGCGCAGCACGCAAGAGCGCGGCACGTGGTGCGAAGAGAACGACGCGCGTGGCGAGCGATCGTCAGAATCGATGGTCGGCGCAAGAAGATCGGCAGTTGCGCACGATGGTGAGGCAGGGTTATCCGATCCGCGACATCGTCGCCGAGCTCGGCCGGACCGAGAGCGCCGTACGCCAGCACGTGTATAAGCTCGGTCTCAAGCTGCGCGGGCGAAAGCGCCGCTAACGCAGCGGAGGCAGCCAACGATACGGCGGCGGGTGAGGGGCCTCGAACGGGCTTTCACTCGCCGCTCGAGAGCAGCCGTCCTCGCGGATGCGCTGTTCTTCCTGCTTCGCGCGATTTTTCCACTATTCGGCACGTTTACTGCGGTTTCGTCATCGACCCGTGGATCCTCGCGCGTGTCGGGTCCGACATCATCTTCTTCGCGAGACTCGCCTGAATTTTGTTCTTGAGGCCGGTGACGACGTGATCCGACCCGTCAGCGAGCGCGCGTAGCGCCGCTTCCGCGACCTCTTCCGGATCCTGCTTCGCGCCTTGCGCGACTTTCGATGCTTGCATTTCGGCGCGATCGAAGAAGTCCGTCTCGGTCGGTCCCGGCATCAGCACGGTGACGTTCACGTTTCGATCCGCGAGCTCTTGTCGAATCGCTTGGCCGAAGGAGCGCAGAAACGCCTTGCTTGCCGCGTAGACTGCCATTAGCGGGCCGGGCAGAATGCCCGCAATCGACGACGTGATGAGGATATCGCCTGAGCCGCGGCTCGCCATGTCGCGCGCGAACAGCTTGATGAGATGCACTTGGGAGACCACGTTCAGGTCAAGGAGCGCAAGCTCCGCATCGAGACTCGTCCCCTCCGCGAAGTCGCCCCAAACGCCTACGCCAGCGTTCGCCGCGAGAATATCGACGGATCGGCCGAGCGACTGCACCGTTCCGTATAACTTTTGCACATCCTCGGTACGCGTGAGGTCGGCCTGCACGATCTCTACCCGTGCATCGCCATGCTCGCTCTGAATGGCATTCGCCGCCTGCGTGAGCTTGCCGCGATCTGAAGACGTGACGACGACGTCGAATCCGATCTCCGCGAGCTTGCGCGCGAGCTCGAATCCGATACCGCTCGAGGCTCCCGTGACGAGGGCGAGCGGTCGCGGTTCTCCCGGAGGTGGAGTGCTCGTAGCCATGGCGATTCCTCAATAGGATGTGGCGTCTAAAGATGGAAGCGTGCGCTTTGCCAAAGGTTCCGCGCGCTAGCCGGACGCTCGCGGCCTCTTCGTCATCTCGCGCTTGCCTTTATCGCTTTCGGGCTTATCGCCGTCGGACTCTTCGTCATTCTCATCCTGTACCTCGATCCCCGACGATTCGCCAAGCTCGCTCAGATTCTCGCGGACGTTCCGAATCGAGATGCTGCCTTCGAGCGACCGTGTAAACGCGCTGACGAACGCGTTGCGGAGCACGCTCGCGATCGTCTGCCAGATGTTCGCGTCGGGATCCTGGATCGTACCGCTGAACGGAACGCGTGCCCCGACCTGATCCTCATCCTCGTTCTCGACGATATTCGTTGCGAGCTCGATGATGCCTTCCCACGCTTTGCGCAGCAGGCTCTCGTCTCGTTCTTCCGAACCGTAGATGTCGACATCCTGCATCAGCGGCTTGGCGTATCCCTGGAAGGCGCCGTCCGCCGCGGCAATCTCCATGTACAGTTGGAACGTACCTGCTTGCGCATCTGCCTTCGCGTACTGGCGCAACCAAGGGTTGAGCTCTTTGAGCTCGACGCTTTCGAGCTGAAAATTCACGTCGAACGTGGGCTGGTGAGCGAGCGGGTTCAAGCTGCCGTTGATGCGAAGCGGCGCATCGCCCAGCACCGCAGCGCTTAGTTCGAATTGGGCGAACGATTCCGTTCCGCTGTCGACGACATTCGTGAGGTTCGAGAGGACGGCCTGCACGTTCCGCGCGACCAGTGCGTGCTCCGCGGGAATCTGAGGCGTGCGCAGTCGAACCGTCCCATCGTGAACCCTGAACGTGTTGACGTCGAACGGGTAGTAGTCGGCGAGAAAGGCTGGCCACTTCGTTTCGGTGCCGAGCTGTTGCGCTTCCTCTTTCTTCGCCTGCACGAGGTTGAGCACGGGGCGTATGACGTCGCCTTCGGCGACGAGCGAGCCTGCCAAGAGACTCTTCCACTCGATCGACACCTCGATCCGGTCGCAATCGAAGAACGGCTCGTTACGGCGCTCGCCGGTCGTGCGCACGATGCGAACGCCTTCGACTGCCGCTGCTCCACGCCAAATCCCCAAATCGACATCCTGCACGTGCCCGTCGTAGCCCTCGACGGCAGCGAGCTGGCGATTGATGAACCCCTCGATCGCATACGGCAGAGCCGCTCGTATCGCAATGAGCATCGTCAGCGTGACGCCTACGATCAGCAGGATTTTGTCTCGTCGGCGCACGGCAAAGAGCTCCTATCGTCTGAGTCAGCAACGTCAGCGGAGAGCATCGAGGTCCGCGATTGAGGCGCTCCTCTCGTGCGCTACGCCCGCGGGTTCTACCTAGGCTGCCGACCTGCGAGTTCGAGATCGGTCGGACGTTCGAGGACAACGAGCGCTCGACGCATGCTCATCGGTACGCAAACAGCAGCGGTGCGGAACAAACAGTGCGACCTCGTGATTGTCAAATCGACTCGACGGGTCTGCATCGCACGATGAGCCCATGCAAACCGATCTCTTGAAACCCCATTCTCTCTGGAGCGCCACGTCGGCATTGCCGGTCCATGCACCGCTCGCCGCGAACCTCAACGTGGATGTGTGCGTGATCGGGGCGGGTATCGGAGGGCTGACGGCAGCGTATCTGTTGGCCAAGGGCGGCGTCAGCGTGGCGCTGATCGAAGCGCTCAGCATCGGCGACGGCGAGACGAGCCGCACTACGGCACACATTGCAATACCGGACGACGGTTTCTCCACGATCGAGCGCGAATACGGGCTCGAAGTGTCCCGCATCGTGGCGGACAGCTTCGCGGCCGCTGCAGATCTCATCGAGACGAACGTGCGGACCGAGCAGATCGCTTGCGAGTTCGAGCGCGTGGACGGCTATTTGTTCTCGTGTGCCGAGGATCCACATGCCGAGCTCGATCGCGAGCTGGATGCGGCACACCGAGCGGGGGTCGATGTGTACAAGGAAGTCGCGTTGCCTATGGATGCGATGTTTTCGGGCCCGTTCCTGCGTTTCCCGCGCCAGGCGCAGTTTCACCCTCTGCGCTATCTTGCAGGACTCGCCAAGGGACTCGAGAGAAAGCGAGGTGCGATCTACTGCGGTACGCGGGCACTCGACATCGAGGAGCGGGACGATCATGCGATCGTCTCGACGCCGACGGGAAAGATTACGGCGGACCACGTGGTCGTCGCGACGAACACGCCGTTCAACGATCGGGTCGCGATGCACACGAAGCAAAATGCCGTTCAGACGTACGTCGTGGCCGCCCTCGTAAAGAAGGGCCGCATACCGCATCATTTGCTATGGGATGACGCCGACCCGTATCACTACGTGCGACTCGCGGAAGGCTCCGACGAGGAGCACGATCTCCTGATCGTCGGCGGCGCGGACCACAAGACGGGTCAGGAACCTCATCCGGAGCGCCACTATCACGCGCTCGAAGAGTGGACGCGCGCTCATTTTCCGCAAGCGGGCCCGTTCGCGTATCGATGGTCCGGTCAGGTGATGGAACCGCTCGACGGGATCGCCTACCTCGGGCGCAATCCGGGTAGCAGGCTCGTCCATATCATTACCGGCGACTCCGGCAATGGCATGACGCACGCGACGCTCGGCGCAATGATCGTGAGCGATCTGATTCTAGGCAACGAGAATCCATGGGCGAGCGTCTACGATCCTTCGCGCAAGCCTTACAAGGAGATGACGCACTTTCTCAAGGAACAGGCGAATGTAGCGAAACAGTACGCCGATTGGATTGCGCCGGGAGAGGATGTCGACGTTGCGGCGCTTGCGCCTGGCGACGGCGCGCTCGTTCGCCGTGGACTCAAGAAGCTCGCCGTGTATCGAGACGAGCTCGGCGCGCTGCATTGTCACTCCGCAAAGTGCACGCATCTTGGATGCGTCGTGCAGTGGAACTCGACCGAAAAGACATGGGACTGTCCATGTCATGGCTCGCGCTTCAGCGCATACGGAAGCGTGCTGCACGGTCCCGCAGTGAGCGGCCTGTCGCCGATCGACGATGAGGAGTGGCGCGAGCTGGTCACGCCGGGGAAGAGCCAAGATGCGACACGCGATGATCGACCCCGGGCGAAGTAAGGCTCTAGCCCGATCTCACGTGGGTTTCGCCACCATCAAATAGAACACCACGACCAGGGAGAAGAACGCGACGATGCCGAGTGCGACCCAGATGCGTAGGTAACCCCAGTACCGGTCCGGCAGCTCGGCGCCGGCGCGCGACGCTTCGGTTGCCATGTCGCGCATCCTGATCTGCATCCACACGACAGGCAGCCACGCTGCGCCCGCCACCAAGTACAGCACGATCGACCATATGATCCACGCGCTCCCGAGCGGAAAGCCCGCGAGATGGATCAGATAGAAGCCACTCAGGGGCTGGATGATGATCGTCGGTGTCGTGAATGCCCAATCGGCTATCACGACGTATCTCACGACGACCGCCGTCGCCCGCGCATCGCGCGACAGGCTCGTGAAGAACATATAGAAGGCCGAGCCCAGTCCCGTCCCGAACAACAGCGTGGAGGAAAGGATGTGGAGCCATTTGACGGTGAGGTAGGTCATGAGACGGTGTCGAGCTACGGGTGACGCGTCACCCGTCACGCGTCACTTCGTTCCCCTCCAACACATACAACATGTAAATCCCCACCAGCATCGGAAGATTCTTCAAGATGGGGCCGTAAGGATGCAGCCAAAATTCGGGAAGCTTGATCGTGATGATGGCAGTGTAGCCGACAATGAGAGCCATTTGAGCGAGCCACAGCAAGCGTCGACGCGAGAGTGCGAGCGTCGCGATGCCGAAGGCGAAATCGAGGAGGGCGGCGCCGTACAGCAGCAGCGGCGCGAACGCGGCGTCCACGCCGACTCGCGCGAGCAATGCGTAACTCTCCTCGACGGGATAAAGCCCGAGCGAGACGATGCCCGTCCAAATCCAAACGGCCGCGATGCAGACACGCAGCAACGGCAGGAGCCACGTGAGTTGCGCTTGCTGTCGCGTCGCGTCGCGGTAGCGCGGTTCGACGAATGCGGAGACCTCCCGCGGCTTACGCCCGAGAAGACTGTGCGTCACCGACGGATCGGCGGTGTAGCCCGCCTCGAGCATTGCGAGCGTCTCACGATCGAGAAGGGAGCGAGGCAGCCACTGCGCAATCGATGCCATCAAGCGCATCAGCGGCATCGGCACGCCGAAGCGCCGTGTACGACGAAGGCCGATGGCGGATCTCAACTGCGTTAGGAACTCGCGCAACTCGAGCTTCCTTGGCCCGACGAGCGCTACGCGCGCTCGACTATGAGGATCGCTCTGCGAGACGAGCGCCACGATCGCCGCCGTGACATCGTCGATATGGATCGGTTGAATGGATTGCGTTCCCCGTCCCGGCAGCGGGATGACGGGCAGGCTTGCGAGCAGCGTAAACAGTCGCGCGCTCGTGCCCCCGGGACCGTACACGACGGACGGCTGCACGATCGTCCAGTCGAGCGGCAATGACGCCAAAACCTCGTCGGCCGCATGTTTGCTGCGGAAGTAGCCGCTCGCACCCGTATCGGCGCCGAGTGCCGACACCTGGATGACGCGAGAGACGCCCGCGTGTACGCATGCTTCGAACAGGGCGCGCGGCGCTTGGGTATGGATGCGGTCGAATGTCTGATCGCCGCGCTCGCGCAGAATGCCGACGGCGTTGATCACGCAGTCCACGTTCGCGAGACGCGGAATCCAGTCGGAGGCGTTCAAGTCACGCGTAAAGTCCGCCGCGACGTGCAGCGCCGGATCGCTCACGCGTCGACGCGCCTCGATGACACGATGCCCCGCGGCGCGTAGCGCGCTGGCGAGATGCCGGCCGATGAAGCCCGTTGCACCGGTGAGAAAGATGACCATGACTCGAGTGTTGATCGTGGGCAGTCGACCGGGAAAAGCGGATCCGAACGTTCTGCGCTGACTGTACCACCGCCGACATTCCCCGTTGCGGAACGCGCCGCTTTGCGTCTGCGTTCTTTGAACATCGCCCTTCACGTGCGTGGGACTGTGGCATCTCCGACTCTTCGCGATGTTTGTCTATCTGGCTCGGTCGGGAGCGTGACGTCGACCGTGGCACTGGCGCTCTGTGGCGGGGCGGAGAATGGTTCGGCAGCGGGACCGATCAACGGTCCCAGTCAATGGCTGTGGGGACAGCGGGAGGCGTACACGCAAGCGCTTACTTGGCGGCACACGGCAGCCGGTTACGTTATTCATCACGCGACGTCTGTGCTGTGGGCGTCAGTGTACGAGAACGTATGCCGGTCCGGCGAGCCGAAGAGCCTGTTGCGCATCTGTGCCGATGCAGCTGCCGTGGGGTCGCTTGCTTATATAGTCGACTACCACGTTGCGCCGGCGCGCTTACGCCCCGGCTTCAAGAAGCACTTGGGTCCACGGTCCATCTTCGCGGTCTATGCGGCGTTTGCTGCCGGGCTGGCACTCGTCACTTTCGTACGACAACGAGCGGCTTGCCGCCGCACGGAACGCCTTCCATAGGCGTGCACAACGCCGTATGGAATGTCGCGGGACGATGCGAGGAGAAGACTACTTCTGATCGTCGGAGTCGACCTCGCGTTCCGCCTCGAGCCAATCGTCGAGCTCGCGGCCGGGTTCGAAACCACGTCTCTCGGCGCGCCAGTACGCTCGCTCGGCTATGCGCGCCTCGCGGCTATCCGAGTAGGACGGGATCTCTCGCCGCTCGAGCGAGCTGTCTTTGATCGTGGCGCTCGCATCGAGATCGCCGCCCGGATTTTCGCTGCCAGGGCGCGCGCCCCGTGAGGACGTGCTCTCGGATTTGGGTGTACGAGGAGGACGAGAT
>JAAYXG010000004.1 GCA_012516015.1 Lysobacteraceae bacterium
CGGCGACTCGCTGCGGTTCTCGATTGCAAACCGCCCGTCTTGGGCGTCCTTTAGCTCGTCGACCGGTGCGCTGACGGGCATGCCGCGAACGCGCCATATCGGCACGTACTCGAACATCGTCATCAGCGTTTCGGACGGTACGGCAACCACCTCGATCGGACCGTTCTCGATCCAGGTGCGCGGACCCGACAACACGCCGCCGACGATCAGCGGCTCGCCCGCGACGAGCGTGCAAGCAACGCAGAGTTATTCATTCACGCCGGCGGGCAGCGATCCCGACGGCGATACGCTCACGTACTCGATTACGAATCGCCCGGCATGGGCTTCGTTCAGCACGTCGACCGGCCGCTTGAGCGGCACGCCGACGGCAGCGCAGGTCGGTACCTACGCGAACATCGTGATCTCCGTCAGCGACGGTCGCGCATCCGCTTCGCTGGGCCCGTTTGCCATCGAGGTGGAAGCCGCCCCGAATCGCACGCCGACGATCGGCGGGACCCCCGCGACGAGTGTCAGCGCCGGCAGTGCGTACTCGTTCACGCCGACCGCTTCGGATCCGGACGACGATACGCTCGGCTTCACGATTCAGAATCGCCCGAGTTGGGCCACATTCAACACGTCCACGGGAAGGTTGAGCGGTACGCCAACGAGTGCGAACGTGGGCACGACGCGCAATATCGTCATCACGGTGAGCGATGGACGGGCGACGGCATCTTTGCCCGCTTTCTCGATCCGTGTGAACGAGAGTTCGAATCGCGCGCCCACGATCAGCGGCTCGCCCGCGACGAGCGTGAATGTGGGCGCGGCCTATACCTTCCAGCCGAGCGCCTCCGACCCCGATGGCGACACGCTCACGTACAGCATCCAAAACCGGCCTGCATGGGCGACGTTCAACACGAGCACCGGTCGGTTGAGCGGCACTCCCACCGCATCGAGCGCAGGGGCTCATTCGAACATCGTGATCTCGGTCAGCGATGGCACTGCGACGGCCTCGCTCCCCGCATTCACGATTACGGTGAACGGGGCAACGACCGGTTCCGCAACGCTCTCATGGCGGGCACCGACCGAGAACGTCGATGGCAGCCCCCTCACGAACCTCGCGGGCTATCGCGTTGCGTACGGGCGTTCGGCGTCGTCGCTCACGACGGTCGAGGAGCTTGCGAATCCGGGCCTCACGACCCATACGGTGTCGGGTTTGAGTTCGGGCACCTGGTACTTCGCGGTAAGAGCCTATACGACGAGCGGTGTGGAGAGCGATTTGTCTAACGTCGCGAGCAAGACGATTCCTTGAAGTCTCGGCGCTGTTGCGATGAAACTCGGGCCCGCCTCGCGCGGGCCCTTCTTTTTGCGCGTGTGCGCGGATTGCCTGCTCCGCCTTGATCGAGCGTTGCGGTAGCGGCGCCAGCAGCGTGCTTGTATTCTCCGAGCTCACCCTGCTCGTTGCCGAGCGCGTGCGGAGAATCGAATATGCCTCGGACCTTGGCGGCGTTCGCGCTGCTGTCGCTCTCGTTGTGCTGCGGATCGGCCTCGGCGGCGCCGGACCGTGTGGAATTTACCGAAACGACGCTGAAAAACGGTCTGCGCGTGCAGCTTGCGCCCGACAGCACGGCACCGGTCATCGCGCTGCACATTGCCTATGACGTCGGCTCGAAGGATGAGCGCAAAGGCCTCACGGGCTTCGCTCATCTCTTCGAGCACATGATGTTCAAGGGCTCGGAGAACGTCGGCGACGGCGAGCACTTTTATCAAATCTTTACGAGCGGCGGGGTGATGAATGGCACGACATCGCCCGATATGACGAACTACTACGAGACGCTGCCCGCGAATCAACTGGAGATGGCGTTGTTCCTCGAAGCGGACCGCATGCGCTCGCTCGAGATCACGCAAGAGAAGCTCGACAATCAGCGCCACGCCGTTCAAGAAGAACGAAGGCTGCGCATAGACAATCAACCGTACGGTCGTTCCTTCGAGCGTCTCGGCGAGCTGCTCTACGACAACTTTGCGTACAAGCATTCGACGATCGGGTCGATGGAAGATTTGAACGCGGCCAGCATCGAGGACGTCGACGAGTTCTTCAAGACGTACTACGCGCCGAACAACGCCGTGCTGAGTCTCGTCGGCGACTTCGAGCCGGATGAGGCCATGCGTTTGATCAGGAAGTATTTCGAGCCGATTCCAAGGCAGCCGGAGCCGCCGCGAGTCGATCTGAAGGAGCCTCAGCAGACCGCAGAGCGGCGCGAGACGATCTCCGATCCGCTCGCGCGGCTGCCGCACGCGTTCATCGTCTACAAGACGGTGCCGGGCAACACGCCCGATCAGTATGCGCTCGAGGTGCTCGGCTCGGTGCTCTTCGGGGGCGATAGCTCTCGACTCTATCAAAAGCTCAACAAGGAGCTGGAGCTCGTGGCAGGCATCGGTGGGTTCGTGGACGAACGCATCGGCACGGGCTCGCTGCGCATCTCGGCGACGATGCGGCCGGGACGCGAGATCAAGGACATGGAAGCGGCGCTGTACGAGGAGATCGAGCGCATCCAACGCGAGCCGATTGCGGCTTGGGAGCTCGAGAAAGCGAAGAACTCGACGCGCTACGGATACTACAGCGCCATCCGTGGCACTCAATCTCGCGCGATGCTGCTCGGCGCCTTCACGATCAAGTTCAACGACCCGAACCTCATCAACACGCGGATGCAGAAGGTGGAAGCCGTGACGGCAGCCGACGTGCAACGTGTCGCCCGACAATATCTACGAGAGCGAAACCGAACCGTGTTGATCACGATGCCGGCTGCCGCCGCGACGGCGGGATTGTGAGGCGTGCACCCATGACAAAGAATTTAAAGTGGATCGTCTATACCGCGGCGCTCGTGCCGCTGCTCTGCCTCGGGCAAACGCCCGCCGCGCCTGGACAGGCAGAGCCCGAATCGATCAGCCAGGTCGAGCTGAAAGGCAAGGTGCCGGTCAATCCGGAGACGCTGCGCGTCAAGTTGCCGCGTCCGCAAGAGGCGGTTCTCTCCAACGGATTGCGGGTCTATCTCCTCGAAGATCGCAAGCTGCCGACCTTCGCCATGTACTTCGTCGTGAAGGGCGGTGGATTGGCGGACCCGCCCGATAAGCGCGGCGTGGCAATGGTGACGGCCTCGCTCTTGCGCGAAGGCACGAAAGAGCGCACGAGCCGCGAGATCGCCGAGCAGCTCGCGACGCTCGGATCGAGTATGAGTGCGAGCGCCTCTCCGTCCTCCGGCGAAAGCGGCATCAGCGTCTCGGGGTTGAGCGACAATCTGGACGCAACGCTTGCGATTGTCGCCGACGTCTTGCGACACCCGACGTTTCCGCAAACCGAACTGGACAAGTTCAAAGCGCGTTTCGCCTCGCAGCTCCAATACCAGCGATCTTTGCCGGGATTCATCGCCCAGGAGCAGTTCTTGAGCGCGATCTACGGCGAACACCCAGGCAGCTTGATCGTTCCTCCGGAAGACGCGATTGCCGCGCTGACATCGAAGGATCTCGCGGCCTACCACGCTCGAATCTACCGACCGAACAACACGTTCTTGCTCGCACACGGCGACGTGTCGCTCAAGGATCTCACCGCGAAGCTCGAGCGCGCCCTGGGCGGATGGGAAAAGGGCGCAATTCCGGACACGAAGCTGCCCGACTTGTCACCGCCGACGAAGGCACGCGTGTTCATCGTCGATCGGCCAGGTTCGGTGCAAACATCGCTTCGTATCGGCGCGCTCGGGATCGAACGGAAGAGCGAGGATTACTTCGCGATGGTCGTGACGAACCACATCCTGGGCGGAGGGCCGGCTTCGCGCCTCTTCATGAATCTTCGCGAAGATAAGGGCTACACGTACGGCGCTTCGAGCACATTTACCGGATCGACGTTCCCCGGCTTCGTCGCCGCAGTCACCGACGTGCGTACTGAAGTGACCGAAGGCGCTATGCGCGAGCTCATGAAAGAGCTCGAACGCTTGGCCAAGGAACCGGTCGGAAAATCGGAGCTCGAGAACGCCAAGCGTGCGTTGGTCGGACGATTCGCGCTCTCGCTCGATTCGCCGCAGGCGCTGCTCTCGAATCTGGCTACGCAGAAGATCTACGGGTTCCCCGATGACTACTGGGATACGTATCCGCAACACATCGATGCGATTACCGCGAAAGATATCCAGCGAGTCGCCCAGAAATATTACGCCCCCGATCGGCTGCAGTTCGTCGCGGTGGGCGACGCGGGTGCGGTGCGCGAGATCCTGGAGCAATACGGCACGGTCGCATCTCCGAGCGGCAGCAAGGAATAGGGAGCCAGCTTCTCGACCGTCGTCCTACGCCGTCTCCGGAGCGGCTCGAGAGGTCGGAGCCGCTTGCGTTGCTGCGAGTTGCTCGGCTTTGCGCGCTTGAGCTCGACCCAACGCAACCGATAACGCGGCCCAGCCTGCAGCGAGCGGCACGGTCGCCGCGGCGAGCCAGCCGATGGACGCGCCCATGGCGCGCAGCGTCGCTTCCATGCCGACTCCGGCGACGTCGCCAGCGCGATAAACGAAGACGTCCACAACCGGCTTGGCCTTGTACTTCTCGGAAGCGGAAAGCACGCTGAAGAGCGATTCGCGCGCGGGACGCGAGACAGCGTGCCGACCCGCTCGATGTACGGCTTGGAAAATCGCCATCACACCGTATACGGGCCAGAGGGCGAGAACCGCAAACCCAATCGCCGTGATGAGCGGGAGTATGGCGAGCGTCCAGCCCACGCCCAATCGCTTGATGATGCGCGTCGTGAGAAAGACTTGCGTCAGTAGGGTCGCCGTCTCCGCGAGCATGTCGAACTGCGCGAATCCGCGCAGCCGCTCGCTGAAGGTGTCGGTGCTCTCGAGGATGATCGTTGCTTGAGTGAAATAGATCATCGTGTTGGAGATCCCGATCAGCGCAATGTATCCGCCGATGCCGAGCAGGTACGGCGAACGCACGATGGCCGCCACACCCTCCCAGAACGTGCCGCCGATCGGCGCACGGGCGGCCACATGTGCAGACGTCGCGCGCGTTCCCGACCGCGCGCTCGCTTCGCGCCGTGCGATGCGGTCCAGCGCCAGCATCACCGCAATGGCGATGCCGAAGAACGCTGCTCCGATCAGCATCAAACCTGCTGGCAGGTATGCCGATGAGGTCGACTCCGCTATGAATTTCGTCGCCGTACCCGCGGCGATCGAGCCAAGGGTGCCTCCTACGCCGATGAAGGCGAACATTCTCTTCGCTTGGTCGGTCGTGAAGATGTCCACCATATAGGCCCAGAAGAGGCTATTGATGAACAGATTGATGACGCTGAGCCAAACGTAGTACGTATAGCTGATCCCGCGAGCGAGGCCCGTTTCCGACCCGGACCCGATGATGCTGCCGCCCGCTCTCACGTCGAGGACGAGGAGCACGGCGAACAAGCCGAGGCAGGTCATGACGAACAGATAGCCGATCGGGATGAAGCGGCGCCGGTCGAGACGCGCCACCACGCCGCCAAAAGCAACGACTGCGATCAGCGATGCGATCGAAGTGACGACGAAGAGCCAGCGCAGCTCGTCCATGCCGCGCGAGACGCCCATGGCCTCGCGTACGGGACGCAGAAAAAAGTATCCGCAAAGTACGCTGAAATAGAACAGCGCGGCGAGTAGCGCGAGCGGCAGCTCTTTGCGACTGAAGTTGAAGAGGCGAGTCGACCAGTCAGCCATGGCATCTCCAGAGATGCCCGCATCATACTGATCAACTCGACACTGTCGTGCAAAAGAATCGTTTGCGCCTCTCGAGCGTGAGGCGATTGACGGCAAGCTTCGTCCAGCCGTGGACGATCGTCCGAGGATGGGTTTTTCCTATTGCTCGAGCTCGTACTTCAACCGGAGGATGGCGCGCTGCTCGACCGCTCGACCGTCTCTCACGACCGGCTCGAAGCGCCAGCGGCGCAGCGCTTCGACGGCAGAGCGGTCGAACACGCTCTCCGGCTCGGAAGCACGCACGATGAAATCGCGCGTCGTGCCGTCCGGTGCGATCGTGAACTCCACGTCGACCCAACCTTCGACGCCGCGTATTTGCGCTTCGTACGGATACTCCGGGCTGACCTCGCGCGTGCGTTTCAATGCGCCCGCGGAGATTACGTGCTTGCTCTCAGCCTCCGCGAGCGCGGCTCGATGCTGAGCGCGCAAGCTTCTCACGACGGGCGAAGCAGGATCGAGCTCCGCTGCCTTATCGAGGAACTTGGCCACCGCTTCGAGATCCGAAGCCGCCAACAAGGTGCGTGCGTGATCGATCAGAGCGGACGTGAGCCGGCGCTGTTCGTCGGCGATTTCGCCGATCTCCGGATATTCGTTGCGCAGCGCGAGGAGTGCATCGAACGCGTTGTTCTCGGCTGGCTCGATCAGCAGTCCTCTCTCGCGAAGTCGGGTCGCCA
The DNA here is from genome assembly GCA_012516015.1 of Lysobacteraceae bacterium. Lineage (GTDB taxonomy): Bacteria > Pseudomonadota > Gammaproteobacteria > Steroidobacterales > Steroidobacteraceae > Steroidobacter. The sequence goes on from JAAYXG010000004.1 coordinate 6,410, forward strand.
ACGCCAGCTTCTCCAGAGCGTCTTCATACGCGTCCGAGTTGTCCGTGATCTCCGCTTCGGGTTCCGAACCGTCGGAAACCGCCGCGGGTTGAGGTTCCTCCGCGAATGTCGATTCAGGCTCGCCGAGCGTCTGCTCATCGCTCGGCGTGAACGACGCTTCGTCCCGCGGTTCGGCCGGCTCGACCTCGGGAGCGGGCGGCGCCGACATCGAGTCGACCGACGTTGCGGGCTGTCCCGGCGCACGCGTGCGCGGTGGAAGGGGCGGCGTCAGCGAGCGCGAGAGCTCGATCAGTTCCTTGTAGAGCTGCTCGTACCGAGGGTGATTCGGTTGAGCACGCTGCAACAGCGTGATCGCAGCCGCACCCGCTTGGGGATCCCGCGCACGCAGCGCGGCTACGACGTTGGCCTCGAGCGCCGCGATGACGCGCTGCTCGCCAACAGCAGCTTCGGGGTGATTCGGTGCGAGCGCGAGCACCTCACGGTACAGCTCGAGGGCATTGTTGCCCCGCGGCTCGACCAACCGACCGGTCGCAAGCGCCATGTTCGCACGTCCAAGGAGCTCTTCGATTTGGCTTGCCGTCTGCGCCGCGCTCGCGATCGCCTGCTCGCGAGCGGGATCGGACGGCTTCGAGCCGAAGAGGAGCCACGATCCCGCGCCAAGGGCTGCGACGACCGCAAGGATCGCGACGCCGATCCGAAGCGCGCGCGGTCGCCGAGCGATCGTCTTCACGGTCGCAAGCACCATCGGCTCGGTGTTGCGCAGCTCGTAATAGCGGCGCGTCGCCGCCGCGAGAAACAGATTCGCGCGAGCAGGAGAGATGGGCTTGTGCAGGAAGCGATAGATGCGCCCGTCGCTAACGAGCGCTGCGACGGCGGCTTCCTCGTCGCGACGGCCCGTTGCCATCAGCACGAGCTCGGGAAACTGCGAGTGCAGGCGCGCGAGCAAGCTCGCGGCATCGCCGCGGAGCGTTCCTAAATCCGCGATGAGAATGCCGCAGCGCCCGCCGACGAGATAGTCGACCGCGGAATCCGCGGAAGGGGCGTGCCAAATGGCGTGTTCGGGGCTGGAGGCTTCTCGCAGCGTCGCGAGCAGGCCTCCATCCGAAGTTAGAACGACGACGTCGAGAACGTATCCTGGGAGCGAGCTCGCGTGCAACGCAGCGAGGTTTCCATCGTGCCGCGTGCTTTGCACTTCATCTCTCTATCGTCAGCGTTTCACTCGAGACACACGACCAATTGGGCGGAATGACTGCGCCAGTTGATCGGAATGACGAACGAGCGAATGTTATCGGGCGTGACGACTTTATCCGGCTCGCCCGCGACGACTGTCGGCACGGAAATCATGAAGTCCTTGCCGAAGTCGCGCCGCGCGTTGCCCGAGATCGTGTTGGCGACTTCGCCTACGAGGTCGCACATGTTCTCCTGCGTGAGCTCGGTTTCGCCCATGCGCATCAGCATGACGGTCAGCATCGGGCGCGAGGCCGTGAAGTACACGATGCCGCGCCGTTTGCCGGCGATGCTGATGAGCCCGGTGAACTCCTGCACCGTCGGCCGCCCGTCTTGCACGATGTACGGTGAGCCTACCGACGCCGGCTGATTGGCGGCGGTGGCGAAATAATTCGTCGTTCCTTCGACGAAGGTTTCCAATTCGACTTTAGTCATCATTGCCGGCGCCCCTCAACAGCTCCTCAAGCGCTTCGGTGAGCTGGCGGTCGGTAAACGGTTTGCAAAGAAAGCCATTTGCTCCCTTCTTCAACGCTTCGATCGCCGTCGCCTTGTCCGACAGCGCCGAGATAACGAGTATCAGAACATCGGGCTTGATCTTGACGAGATTTTCGACGCATTCGATGCCGTCCATCTCGGGCATCGTGATGTCCATCGTCACGACGTCCGCGGGTTCCTTCCGGAAGGCTTCGACGGCTTGCTTGCCGTTCGATGCAGTCGCGATCACCTGCAAACGTTCTATCTGCAGCTCGCGCTCGATCTTGCGACGAATGATGTTCGAATCGTCGCAGATCATGAGCTTGAGCTTTCCATTCGTCAACGGTTCAGCCTTTGCGGTTGCGGCCATGGGTGCCTCTGGAAAATCTTCTTAAACGTTACGCAGCCACTGCGCGCTCGGAGGCGGGCAGCCAGATCTTGAACTTCGAGAACTTCCCGCCTGCCGAGGCCAAGCCGACGCGGCCCCCCAACTCGGCGACGAGAATACGAACCAGATCCATGCCCGCACCGCGCCCCGCATCCGTCGTGACGCGATCCGCGGTCGAGAACCCGGGCCGGAAGATGAGCGCCATCGTCTGGCGCGGATCGAGCATCGCAGCCTGTGCGGGCGTGATCAGGCCGCGCTCCACCGCCACTTCCTTGATGCGATCGAGCTGCAGCCCACGCCCGTCATCTTGCACGATGAGCTCATACCCGTCGCCGCGCTGCGCGAACTCCACCGCCAGCGTGCCGACCTGGGATTTGTTCGCCTTGGCTCGCTCGCTCGGTTCCTCGATGCCGTGCACGACGGCGTTGCGAACGAGCTGAATCGTGATGTCCTTGACGGCGCGGCGATACGCTTCCGGAACGTCCGCGAGGCCGTTGCAACGCAGCGCCACCTGCTTCGAGTGACTGCTCGCGACGCGTGCGGCGAGGTCTTCGAGCGTGCGCTCGAGACCGGTGCTGCCTTCGTCGCCGCCGCTCGCCGCGGTTTCGACATCGGCGGGTTCCGATTTGCCGGCGAGCCATTGGTCGACCTTTTCGGCCTCCATGTGCCCGCCCGCACTGCGGCGCGTCGCGATCGCTTGGTGCAAGTCGACGAGACGGCCCAACATCTCGCGCACCTGAGCAAGGTGATTGAACAGATCGTCCAGCTTCACGACGAGCGGCAGGAAGTCGCTGCCGGAGAGCGACTGTCTGCTCTTGAGGTCGTTGAGCGATTCTTCGAAGGCGTGTGCGCGCTGCTCGACCGTCTTCAGGCCGAGCGCAGCCGCTTCGCCCTTGACCGCGTGCACTTGGCGATAGATGCCGTCGATCTTCGCCCGGAACGCCGATTCTTCGCGTGCCGGCTCCTTCAGGATCGAGTTCACCATCTTGAGCGACACGTCCGCATCGGTCAGGAAGCTGGTGAGGCTGTCCGGCTCGACGTGCAGAATGCGTAGCAGCAGATCGAGCTGCGCTTGTGCCTTCTCTTGCGATTCCTGCAACTCGCGCGACAGCATCACGCGCTTCGTCACGTCGTTCACGGTGACGAGCAGGTGCGACAGGCTGCCTTCCGATTTCACGCGGTTGAAGTCGAACTCCAGGAAGTGCGTGTCGAAGCCGCCGGCGGGATTGTCGAAGTGCACTTCGACTTCGGAGAGCGGGTTGATCGTCTTGACGAGTTTCTCGTTGACGCGTTCGCCCCAGAGCAGCGCAACGTAGTCCATCGCGGTGCGCAGCGTCTTCTCGGGTACGATTTCCTTGAGCAGCTCATCGAACGTGAGACCGACGAAGTCATCGCGTCGGAAGATGGTGTTGAGCGCCATCGAACGCTCGGTACCGATCTTGAGATCTTTGTCGAGCAGGAAGAGACCTTCGTTCACCGTGCGCAAGATGTCTTCGGTTTCCTTGCGCGCCCGGTTCGCGACGAGCTCCTCCTTGCGCAAGTTACGAGCGAAATAGAAGAAGATCGCGCCGAGCAGGAGCAGCGCTGCAATCATGCCGCCGACCTGCAGTGCCTTGAGCGTTCCTGCGTCGCTCGCGCTGTCCTGTTCGACGAGCACGCCGAGATCGGCCATCGCCTTGGCGAGCTGCGCGTGCGAAGCGGCGCCGTACTCGTTGAGCTCTTCGACGGCCGCAAGCAGTCGGCGACCGCGAGGGCTGTACTGCACGCCTACCGGTGTTGTCGTGGCGCCGCTCGCTTCCGGTGCAGGGGCCGCATTCTCCGCGGGATAGGGGGAACCGGCGAAGTTCAGGACGGGAGTGAGCTTCTTCTTGTAGCCATCCCACAGCTTTGCAGTCTGATTCAGCATGGCCTGCGCTTCTGCCGTGCGTAGCGAAGGCAAGGGGACCACTTCGCCCGCGCTATCGGAGATCATGCCACCGCTGGCCAGCCCGCTGAGGGCATGGTCGTACGCGTGCGCTGCTTTGCGGAGCACCTCAAGCTGATCGTCGATTTTCTCGCCGTTCTGCAGGCGCTCGCCGAGCACCCGGCCGGCTTCGTAAACGGCTGCCGGTTGCGCCTGCTGCTGCGCGAGGAATTTCACGCCCGCAACATTCTTGGCGAATTGGTCGGCGATACCGTGGTTGAACGCGAGGATGATCGCGATGAACACGAGGAATCCCGTGATCGCGAACACGACTCCCTTGTACCGACCCAGATCTAAGATGCCCATGCACAATCCCCTATACGAAGAGTTTGACGCAGCGTCGGCTTTACGCACCGCGTCGTTAGCGCCGGCGGGGCGGCACCGTTCTAGTTCGAATGGGCCGCGCCGCAGTCGGCGATTCGCAGTGCGCCTATCTGACAATAAGCTGTGCGGAGGTGCTCGTACTAGTTCCCGTTTTTTAAGGACAGAAACTTGCGCCAGTTCAAAGTTTTGTCCACTCACTTCAGGATTTTGGCGCAGCGATAGCGCGGTAAATCCTGAAAACTAAGCCAGGTGACGCTTGA
>JAAYXG010000452.1 GCA_012516015.1 Lysobacteraceae bacterium
CCTCACGGCGACGCAGTTACCTTCGACTACGAGGTCATGGCTTGCCTCGACGCGGACTTGCACCGCGCTGATGTGATGCCCTCTCGGGCGCACGGACTCCGGCCTCCGCCGGAGCGACGAAGGTGGGTATCCAATTTTTCCCGGACAGCAGTGCGCGGAGGCTGGAGTCCAGGCCTAGGCGCGTCGCGCGCCGCGCCTTCAGCCGACAATCGGTGGCGAGGATGCCGGCTCCTCTGGCCGTCAACGGTCAACCGTCAACTCTCAACCGGCTTTGCTTCCACGTGCCGCTTGAAGTTGTTCAGGATCGCCTGCCAACCGTCGCGTTGCTGCTCGATCGGATGCGTCGACTCGCTGTCGAAAGTCACTCGCACGTTCACGCCGTTCGAGTCCGGAGCAAACTCCACCTGGGCCGTACGATCGCCGAAGGAATACTCGATCAGCTCGTGCTTGACGATGTTCGTGTACGTGCCCGCGAAATCGAAACCCATGCTACCGTCCTTCGCCTCCATCCTCGACGAGAAGGCACCGCCCACGCGCAGATCCACGGTCGCTGCCGTCGTATGCCAGTCATCGGACGCGGCATTCCATTGCTTGATGTCTTCCGGTGTCGTGTACGCACGCCATACTTCGTCGACGGGTGCCGCAATGCGGGCTTCAACAGTGATCTTCAATGCGTCTCTCCTCTGTCGATCATTCGAGGGTCAATCGAGTGCCCGATACTACGCACCGCCACTTCGCTTAAGAAGACCTCGGCCCGCACCGCGCACCCTGTGCTATTCCGCAATCGGTGTTCCATCCTTGCGCAGGAAACGGCCGTCAGCGTTCGCGCTCATCATGTCGATGTCCGAGCACGTCGTGACATCGTGCGGATTGCGCGAGCCCACTTCCATATAGACGGCCACAGTGCGTGACCGGTTGATCAGATGATGACCATTGCCCGTGTTCTTGGGGAACGCCGCACATTCGCCTGCGCGCAAAATCGTCTCTCCTTCATTCTCGACCAGCGTGACCTCGCCTTCCAGCACATAGACGAACTCGTCTTCGTGGCTGTGCCAGTGACGCTGGCTGGACCAGCCGCCCGGCGGCAACGTCATGAGATTGACGCCGAAATCGCGAAGCCCGCCGGCATCGCCCAAACGTCGGCGCGTTCGCGCCGCACAGGGTTCATCGAACGGAGACGGATAACCCGAACCCTCATGCACTTGCACAGAGGCAATATCGATCTTCGGCATACGCTTCTCTATTTCTGTTGGCCACTCGCAAGCGCCGCGGTGCAGCCGAGTCCGACGAAAAGACCGCCACTCACGTAGCGCTCGAGCTTACGGTAGGCGCGGCTGCGCGCGAGCCAAGTGCCCACGGCACCCGCGAGCATCGCGTAACACCCGTCCGTGATCAATCCGAGCACGGTGAACGTCAGACCGAGGAACACGATCTGCGGCACGACCTCGCCGCGTCCGATGTCGACGAACTGCGGCAAGAACGCGAGAAAGAACAACGCCGTCTTGGGATTGAGTAGGTTGACGACGAACCCGTCACGAAACAGACGAGCGTAGCTGTATCGAGGCGTCCCGTGGGCAAAGGCGGCGACGTCGTCACGCGCGAAGATCTTCTTCAATCCCAAGTAGATGAGGTAAGCCGCGCCCGCGTACTTCACGATGCCGAAAGCGATCGCGGACGACATCAGCAAAGCAGACAGCCCGCAAGCCGCGGCGAGAACATGCACGAGCGTCGCGGCGTGTATTCCCGCGTTCGACACAAGACCGGCGAGACGTCCTTGCTCGAGCGACCGGCCGACGATGTAGAGGACCGCCGGACCGGGAACGAGCAACAGTACGAGCGCCGCGCCAACGAACAGACTCAGGGCCGCGGCACTCGGCAACACGCTTTCCATCTCGTAGCTCCTCTTTCGCAGACTGCGGCCTCGTGATGACCGCAGCGGGCCAGAAAGTCTAGCTAGCTTAGACCGCCTTCACATGCATACGTGTCCGCGCTCCCCCCTTTCTGCCCAGCCTGTATGTCTAGACCCGCTCCAGGGGAACCAACCTGAGACTCTTGTAGTTCTTACCGACGAGCTTCCGCGATCAGACCGGCCGCCCACAACGCCGCCACCCGGACCCGACGGTCATCACCCCATGGATACAAGTTCCCAACAACACGAGTACAAGCGCCTGAGCGCGGCGGATGTCGCGATCGGCGGCGGCGAGATGGGTGCGCTCATCCGCGACATGAACTGGTCGACGACATCGCTCGGCCCGATCGAATCTTGGCCGCAGAGCCTGCGCAGCGCGCTCAGCATCCTCCTGCCTTCGAAGGCTCAGATCGCGCTCTTCTGGGGTGAGGATCTGATAACCCTGTACAACGATGCCTATCGGCCGGTCTTCGGCGCGAAGCATCCGATCGCATTGGGCAAACCGATTCGCGAGGCTTGGGACGAGTTGTGGCGTGCCGGCCTGAAGGAGATCTTCGACGGCGTGCTCAACACGGGCGAGGCGTTCTGGGCGCAAGACCGTCCCTTCTTCATGGAACGCCATGGCTATCTCGAAGAAACCTACTTCGACGTTTCCTACGATCCGGTGCGCGACGAGTCCGGTCGAGTCGGCGGGGTATTCTGCATCGTCAGCGAAACGACCGGCCGCGTTATCGGAGCGCGCAGGCTGCGCGCGCTGCGCGATCTAGGTCACATCGGCCAGAATGCGACGAAGGTCGCCGATGTCTATCCCGCGGCCGCCGAAGTGCTCGCACGCTACGCGGAAGACTTGCCGTTCGCACTTCTCTATATGCCGGAGGAATCGACGCGCCTGACGCTCGTCGCGCG
>JAAYXG010000453.1 GCA_012516015.1 Lysobacteraceae bacterium
AGACGACAGCCAGAGCGAAGGAACTCGCGAAAAGGCCGGGTGACAACGTTTCACTTCAGGTACACCAAGGCACAGCGCCAAGGTACTGCGGTCGTTGTCTGGCGCTCGTCTGTCGTCCGTAGCCCGTTGCCTTAGCTGATGTGCGCGAGGATACCGTCCAGCTCATCGAGCGTGTGATAGCTGATGACGAGCTTCCCCTTGCCCGACGAGGAATGCTGGACTTGCACCTTGGCGCCGAGCTTCTCGCTCAGCTCGCTTTCTAGCTTGCGTATGTTGGGATCGTTCCGCGGCGTCGACGACTCGACCGCGGCCTCGGGCTGAGCGGAAAGCCGCTTCACGAGTGCTTCGGTTTCGCGGACGGAAAGCTTCTTCTTCGCCACGAGCGCGGCGACTTCCGCCTGCTGCTTGCGATTCTCGAGCGCGAGCAGCGCACGTGCGTGGCCCATTTCGATCTCGCGCTGCTCGACGAGCTGTTTGACCTCGTCGCTCAGCTCGAGCAAACGCAACAGATTCGACACCGCAGCCCGGGACCTGCCGACAGCCTCCGCCGCGGAGGCGTGGGTCATTTCGAATTCGCGGATGAGCCACTCGAGCGCGCGGGCTTCCTCTAGCGGATTCAAGTTCTCGCGCTGGATGTTCTCGATCAGCGCCATCGCAATCGCGGCGCCGTCCGGAACATGACGCACGACGGCGGGGATTTCGTGCAAACCGGCGAGCTGCGCCGCACGCCAGCGCCGCTCGCCCGCAATGATCTCGTAGCGCTTCGGTTGACCCGCACCGCCTTCGGAAATCGGTCGCACGACGATCGGCTGCACGACGCCTTGCGCCTTGATGGAATCCGCGAGCTCCTGCAGCGTTTCTTGCCGCATGTCGATGCGCGGCTGGTACTTACCCCGCTGCAACAAATCGATCGGCAGCTTCTGCAGCTCTTCGTCCGCGCGCAGCGGCGTCACGTTGTCGGACGCGCCTGCAGCCGTTGGCTGACCGAGCAACGCGCCCAATCCACGTCCGAGACTTGGTCGTTTGGTGGCCATTGGAAATCAGGCTCTGGGCGCAGCGCCGTCGGCTGCAGGCAGAGTGCGCGAGAAGAAACGTAGCATCACGATTACGTCCAATGGCAAATCAGCGACAGCAACCCGTGCAGCGTTCCCCGCCGCCCATTCTGCCCAGAATCTACAGCCTAGAGTCTACAGCCTATGTCGTCATCCGACGGCATCCGCCGTCGTGAGGGCGTAGTCGCCTTCGTCTCGGCGAATCATCTCGCCTGCGAGCGCAAGGTAAGCCAGGGCGCCCCGCGAATCGCGATCGTAGTGTAACGCGGGCTTTCCGTAACTAGGCGCTTCGGCCAAGCGCACGTTGCGGGGAATGATGGTACGAAAAACGCGATCCTGGAAGTGTTCGATGAGTTGAGCCGAAACTTCGTTCGCAAGATTGTTGCGGGGGTCGAACATCGTGCGCAGGATGCCGCCGATTTCCAGTTGCGGATTCGGCCCCGCCTTGATCTGCTCGATCGTGTTCACAAGCGCGGTCAGCCCTTCGAGCGCGTAATACTCGCACTGCATCGGAATGATGACGCCTTCCGCTGCGACCAGTGCATTCACGGTCAGCATGTTGAGCGCCGGCGGGCAATCGATCAGGGTGATGTCGAACCGATCGGCGAGCGGCGCAAGCGCATCGCGAAGACGCGTCTCGCAGCCGGGCTTGCCCATGAGCTCGACCTCCGCGGCGACCAAATCTTGGTTCGCCGGCATCAGTTTGAAATCGGCGTAGTCGACCGAAACGATCGCATCGGCCGCCCCGCATTCACCGAGCAGAACGTCCGTCGTCGAGCGCTCCAACGTGCGTTTGTCGACTCCGCAACCCATCGTCGCATTGCCCTGCGGATCCATGTCGATCAACAGCACACGCCGCTTCGTCGCGGAAAACGACGCCGCGAGATTCACGCTGGTCGTCGTCTTGCCGACGCCGCCTTTCTGATTCGTGATCGCGAGAATGCGGTGCATGA
>JAAYXG010000454.1 GCA_012516015.1 Lysobacteraceae bacterium
GCGGAGAACTCCCGGGAGCGTCTCACAGTGGCGGAAGAGCGCGAGCACGTGCTCTTTTTCATCGCGGAGATCCTCTATCAGATCATTCCGGTCTTCTACGAAGAGATCGAAAGTGCGCTCCTCCAGCACTACGGACCTGAAGCGCGAGTCATCGACGTACCCGAGATCATTCGCGTTGGATCCTGGGTCGGTGGCGACATGGACGGGAATCCCGAAGTCAATGCGAAAACGATTCGCGAGACGCTCGCGCGCCACCAGCAGATCATCGTCAATCGCTACTTCCTCGAGTGCCAGTCGCTCGCCGAGACGCTTTCGCAGAGCGCGAGCCGCGTGAATGTCTCGAGTGCGCTTCTCGACCGCATTCAGCGCTACTCGATCATTCTGCCAGCCGCGCAGCATGCCGCGCATACGCGCCGCGATCACATGCCGTACCGTGTGTTCTTGGGTCAGCTCATGGAGCGCCTGAGGGCCACTTACGACGGACGTGCGAATCATTACGAGAGCGCGCAGGAGTTTCTCGATGACTTGAATGTCATAGCCGCGAGCTTGCTCGAGAACAAGGGCGAGCACGCGGGCTATTTCCAGGTGCGCCGTTTGATCAGAAGGGTGCGCACTTTCGGCTTTCACCTCGCGACCCTCGATATACGCCAGAACGCGGCCGCTCACCGCTCGGTCATCGGGCAAGGCTTCGCGGAGGCCGGATGGGTCGAGATGTCCGCCGATGAGCGGACGGAGCGTTTGCGTCGCGCGTTGGAGCGTGACGAAGGCCCTTCGAACGCGCTCGATCCCAGTGGCAAGCGGAGTCTCTGGGTCTTCGAAGCGATCGCGCATTGCAGGCATCGGTACGGTCACGAGGCAATCGGGCCGTATGTCGTGAGCGCAGCGCGCGGTGTGGACGACATTCTTTCCGTCTTATTGCTCGCCCGCTGGGCGGATACGGCGGATCGCCGCTCGGGCGATGTTCCGACCGACGTCGCGCCCCTGTTTGAGTCGGCCGACGCCCTCGAGCGCTGCGGCGAGATCATGGCCGCGCTGTTTGCAGAACCCGTCTATCGTCGCCACTTGCTCGGGCGCGGCAACCACCAATACGTGATGATGGGCTACGCGGCGAGCGGCAAGGAAGGTGGGATCGTCAGGTCCCGTTGGCTCGTGCGAAAGGCGCAGGAAGTTCTGTTTTCGGTAGCGGACGAGGCCGGCATCGACCTCACGATCTTCCACGGTCGAGGCGGCGGGCTCGATCGCGGAGGGCGCACTGAGCTACTCGTTCGCAGCGGCCCGATGGGGGCGCGCCGCGGGCGCTTGCGAATCACCGAACAAGGCGAGTTGCTCAAGGAGAAGTACGGTCTACGCCCAATTGCGCTGCGCGTGTTCGAGCAGGCCTTCAACGCGCTGTCGCTCGCGAGCGCCGGGGTCATGGCGCCAGAGGAAGTCAAAGCAGGTTGGCGCGAAACGATGGAGCTACTGAGTGAAGAGAGCGCCCGTGTTTACCGAGCGATCGTCTATCAGGATCGAGACTTTCACGCGTTCTTTCGACAGGTCACGCCCATCGACGTGATCGAGCGCATGCAAATCGGCTCGCGCCCGCCGAACGAGGCGGAAAGCGCGGCCATTGCCGCAATGCGCTCGATACCGTGGGCGCATGCCTGGTCGCAGTGCCGCTACATGCTGCCGGGCTGGTTCGGCGCCGGGTCTGCGCTTCGAGCGGTGCGCGAGCGCTGTGGAGCGGACGTGCTGCAGCAGATGTGTTCGCAGTGGTTCTTCTTCTCGAATCTCATGGATGAAATCGAGCTTTCGCTCGCTAGGGCCGATCTCGGCGTGGCAGCGGCCTACGATCAGTTGGTGGACGCTCCGCTGCGGCGTTTCATCCCTCGATTGCGCGACGAGTACGAGCTCACGAAGCAAATCATCCTAGAACTTCGAGGTTCGCAGCAGCTCCTGGAGCACGAGCCGACGGTCCAGCGCTCGATTCTGCTGCGCAATCCGTACATCGATCCCTTGCACTTGATGCAAGTCGATTTGTTGAAGCGCTGGCGGGCCGGTCAGCGGCAGGATCGCGAGCTGCTGAGCGCGCTGCTCGCGTCCGTAAGCGGGATAGGTCAGGCGCTACAGGGTGCCTGACGCGCTCGACTCCCTAGCCCGCGCCCGTTGCGTGAATGTGAGGCAGCAGCCACTTCACGATGGACTCGTGGCTGATATCGCGCGCTGTGCCAATGAGATCGGGTCGTTCTCGGAGGATTCGAAAAGCGAATGCCACCGCGTCCGTCGGATGACGGCGCCGCGACTCAGGCAATCGAAACCACTCCTCCAGTACGCACGCCCGTACATCTAGTTGTGCCATACCCCCTCCAGGGCGGGGCGGAAAATAGCAGCGTCGCTCGCGTGGTGCACTCAGTTTTTTCGTGCATGCTCGACGCGCGCGGTTGCTGCCGTGCATCGTCGCGATCGGCTACGCGTTGGTAGGCAGTGCGAACATGCACATAGCGCGCGGCTCTAGAAACTATTGCAAGAGCGCTCTAGTCGAGCGCGCGGCTCGCCAACCTGCGCGCACGCTGCGAAGTCGCCGAATTCGCGCAACGGGAATTCACGATTGACATGGCTCGGTTCTACACAATGCCGGTGCGATCCGGCAGAATGCGCGCGTCACGTCACCGGCGCATGCGCGCCATTGGATGCTTGTGAACAAACGAACGCAGAAGAGCACGCGGCGTCGTGCGAAGAAATCCGGTCCGTGGGTGAATCTATCGCGCAATGCGACGAAGCTGAACGTCGAAGACTTTTTGACGTTCCGTATCACCCGCTTGTCGAACGCGCTTCGAACCGGGTTGACGAAGCGCTACCTCGAGGAGTTCGAGCTGAGCTTGCCGGAGTGGCGGCTGCTCGCGCTGATTGCACGGTTCGCGCCGATGCGCTTCTCGGAGGTGACCAGTCGAAGCAGCATGGACAAGGGTCAGGTGAGCCGCACGCTGCGCGAGATGTCGAAGAAGAACCTCGTGAAGATGAAGGCGATTCGGACGCCCGGATCGCGCGCTGCCGAGGCGCTCGCGGCGCCCGTCATGGTCTCGATCACGCCGAAAGGCAAAGCGCTCTACGCGGCGATTCTGCCTGTCGCGCGAAAACGCCAAGCCGAGATCTTGATGACGCTGACCGAATCCGAGCGGGTGGCGCTCTACTCCATCTTGGATAAGTTGTTCTTCACGATCGGCAGCACGGCTTTCCAAGAAGAAGGCGAGTAGGCCAATGAGGATCGTCGGCCGTGGCGGCCCACGGTTGACGGTCGGGACGTAAGCCGCTCCGGCACTTCGCCCTCAGCCCTCTTCCGGGCGGAGTGCATTCAAGGTTGCCACACCCGTACTGCCGGCCGCCCGAACGGCCGCGTTCAGCGTGTTGACGAGCAAGCACGCGATCGTCATGGGGCCCACCCCGCCCGGCACGGGCGTGATCGCACCCGCTCGGGCCGCCGCCGTTTCGAAGTCCACGTCGCCGACCAGTTTCGTCTTGCCGCCGCCGGCATCCACTCGGTTGATCCCCACATCGATCACGGTGGCGCCGTGCTTGAGCCATTCTCCAGCGATTGCTCGCGGGCGACCGATCGCCGCGACGACGATGTCCGCTTCTCCGCAGATCGCCGGTAGGTCTCGTGTGCGCGAATGAGCGATCGTGACCGTGCAGTCGTGCTGCAGTAGCAAGTGCGCCATCGGCTTGCCGACGATGTTCGAGCGCCCGATGACGAGCGCGCGAAGCCCCGCCAGGTTTGACCGAGCTTCGCGGATCAGAATCAGGCATCCAAGCGGGGTGCACGGGACCGTCGTCTCCTGCCCGAGCACCAGCTTTCCGGCATTGACGGCGTGGAAGCCATCGACGTCCTTGGCCGGATCGATCGCGGCGAGTACGGTGTCCGCGTCCACGTGCTTCGGAAGCGGCAGCTGCACGAGAATGCCGTGCACATCGCGTCGAGCGTTGAGGTCGCGGACGAGCTCGATGAGCGCTTCGGTGGTGGTCGTCGTCGGCAGGCGGAAGTCGAAGTGCTGGATACCTACGGCAGCCGCTTGCTTCGTCTTGCTCGCCACATAGACTTGGCTCGCTGCATCGTCGCCGACGAGCACCACTGCCAGCCCCGGGATCGTTCCTCGGCGCGCGAGCTCCGCTGTGCGCTCACTGACGTGCTTGCGTAGGCGCTCCGCGACAGCGCGCCCATCGATGATCGTGGCGGTCATGCACTCTCCCGGCCGGTCAAAGGAGCGCTATTGTCCGCGCTCGCGCGTTTTTTTTCGACTGTCGGACAC
>JAAYXG010000455.1 GCA_012516015.1 Lysobacteraceae bacterium
CGATGCCGCGACTCGATCCGGTCACGACCGCCACTTTGTCGGTGAGATCGAACAGCGATGACATGATTGACCTCGTGACTCGCGATTAGGGATTCGTGACTCGCAGAGAAGAAGCGCCTCAAGGATACGCGATTCCCGTCCTTCTACTCGCGTCAGGAACCACGAGGCTCCTACGACTCGCGAATCACGGGTGACGAATCGAGCCGATGAGACGGATGGCGCAAATCAGGCAAAAAGCCGCACGTAAACGCGCCATGTCGCTAAACGGCGGCATCGATCGGCCGATGATTCCTACTGTGAGGCAGGAACTGCCTACTGCGAAGCGGCGTTGGGTGATTGGCACGGTGGAGTCGATCATGAAGACGAGAAATGTGTGGCGACGGCATTTGCGAGAGCTCGTCAACGCGAGCTGCGATCCGATGGTCTATGCAGTCCAGTGGGCGCGTGATCCCCGTTGCGTGCAGCGCGGTCAGAATCATCGTCGTGTAGGTGCGCCGCTGGACGAACCCATTTGCCGACTGTGGTGGAAGCGAGGCTGAGACCGCGCAGCTCTGATCGGTGCGCCGCCTGCGTTATGTCGCATCTTCGATCGGTCAATCGACGTCGACCAGCGATGGCGCACTAGGCGATCCGACCTAGGCGATCCGACGCCGATCTACGGGGAATCGGACCGCCTCTCGTTCGGCTGGCACTCGGTCCAAGAATGGAGTATTTTAAGTACAACTCCATTTGTGGACTACAGTCATGTTTCAGCCCCGCCACGCGAACGCGCCCTTCGATCCCGATGAGCTCGGCCAAACCGCGCTGACGGCGTTCTTCAACATCACGGCGGGCTGGGGGCTCGCGGCGGAAGAAGAGCGGACGCTCTTGGGCTCCCCACCGCGCTCGACGTTCTTCAAGTGGAAGGGGGAGCGGGCCGCGCGGCTGAGCGCCGACACGCTCGAGCGCATCAGCTACATCATGGGCATCTATAAGGCGCTGCGCATTCTGTTGCCGAGCGAGGAGGCAGCGAATGCTTGGGTGAAGAAGCCCAACACCGCGCCGATCTTCGGGGGCAAGTCGGCGCTCGAAAGAATGCTGGCGGGGCGCGTGATCGATCTCGCGGACGTGCGACGCTACCTGGACGCAGAGCGCGGATGACCGGTCGCAGCGAGCCGCGCCGCGTCACGCTGCGTTGGCAAAAATCCTATCGAATCGTCGCTGCCAAACACCCGCCGATCAACGTTTTCGAGGGCATCGTCAGCGCGCGCCAGATGGAGATGGCGTGGTATCTGGAAGGTCTGACCAACGATCGCTTGCGCGATGAAACCGGTGAGGCACCCATCGTGTCTCCCGAGGAACGAGTGAGCGGACCGGGTGCCAGCATCGTCATGGCCGCATTCACGCACTTGGGTCGGCCGAGTCGCTTCAGCGACGGATCCTACGGCGTCTACTATGCCGCGCACACGCTCGAAACCGCGGTGCGCGAAACGGCGTACCACCGCGGCCGCTTTCTTGCGGCGACCCGCGAACCTCCTTGTGAGATCGACATGCGTGCGTACGTTGGGCGTCCCGTGAAGCCTCTCTTGGATTTGCGCTCGCGCAAATACGACGATCTGCATGACCCCGACGACTATGCTCGACCGCAGGCGTTTGCGAAACCGTGCCGCGACCGCGGCGAATGGGGATTTATCTATCGAAGCGTGCGTCACGCGGGCGGCGAATGCATTGCCGCTTTCCGGCCGCAAGCCGTCACGATTCCTCATCCGGGCGCAGCACTCGCGTACGTCTGGGATGGCGAGCGAATCGCGAAGGTATATGAGAAATCGGAGGTGTTGTTCGATCTCACCAGG
Organism: Lysobacteraceae bacterium; assembly: GCA_012516015.1. Taxonomy (GTDB): domain Bacteria; phylum Pseudomonadota; class Gammaproteobacteria; order Steroidobacterales; family Steroidobacteraceae; genus Steroidobacter. The sequence goes on from JAAYXG010000455.1 coordinate 1,833, forward strand.
TGAGATCGAAGGTTGACAGTTGGCAGTTGACAGTTGACGGCCTGAGAAGAGGGCGGAGGGTCTCCGAGAGCACTCCGCTCTGACTGTCAACTGTCAACCGTCAACCGTCAACCGCCGTTATCAGCGATAACGGCCCATAATCTTAGCCAACCCGCCAGACCCGGGACTCAGCGCTTCATAGGGAAGCTGATTGATCGGCACGTCGGTCGTCTCGTTCACGCGGTGGAACTCGGGACTCTTCTGATCGATATAGAGCAGCCCCGTGACGTACTCGCCTTGCGCGAGCCGGTCGCGAATGTAGTTGTACGCCTTGCCTCGGCGCGTCGGATCGTAGCTCGGGTCGAGCTTGCGCAGCAGGATGCGGCTGCCGTCGTGCATCGTCACGGGCAGGACTTCCCCGGCGGCGTACTGCGCCGTGATCTCTTTCGCCGGCGGTACGAAATCCGCATCCACGACCTCGTCGTAACGATCGCGTACATAGGCATAACTCTTCGTCGAGCCTTCGTGATCGTTGAAGGTCACGCACGGAGAGAGCACGTCGATCAATGCGAAGCCTTTGTGCTTGAGACCCGCTTGGATGAGCGGCACGAGCTGCTCCTTGTCCCCGGAAAAGCTGCGCGCGACGAACGTGGCGCCGAGCGTGATGGCGGCGACGACCGGATCGATCGGCGGCTGCACGTTTTCCTCGCCGCGCTTCGCCTTCGTGCCGATATCGGCGGACGCGGAGAACTGTCCCTTGGTCAAACCATACACGCCGTTGTTCTCGATGATGTACAGCATGTTGATGTTGCGGCGAATCGCGTGGGCAAACTGACCGAAGCCGATGGAGAGCGTGTCGCCGTCGCCCGAGACACCGATGTAGTACAGGTCCTTGTTCGCGGCGATCGCGCCGGTCGCAATCGACGGCATGCGTCCATGAACGGAATTGAAGCCGTGTCCGCCGCTCACGAAATAGGCCGTCGTCTTCGACGAGCAACCGATACCGGAGAGCTTGACCACCTTTTCCGGCCGGATCGACAAGGCCCACACGGCCTCGGTGATGGCCGCAGTGACGGAGTCGTGGCCGCAACCGGCGCAGAGCGTCGACATTGCTCCCTCATACTCCCGGCGAGTCAGGCCGAGCTCGTTCTTCGGCAAGCTGGGATGCGTGACTTTGGGTTTGGCGATGAAGCTCATTTGAGGGTAAGGGGCTTGGGGCTTGGGCTGGAAAGAGCTATCTGCTAACTGCCTTCAACTTTCCGGGCGCACCGACTTCGGCAAGTATGCCGTCGAC
>JAAYXG010000456.1 GCA_012516015.1 Lysobacteraceae bacterium
CGTTTTCTTGCTGCTCATTCGCGTAGCCACTGTCATCTCCGCATCGGCCAAGGTTGCTCGCAAACCGCGCAGGCGTGACGAGACTCGCCGCGCATCGTGGAGTCTTGCGAGTTTCGCGGATGATAGTGCAATTTCAACAGTGACAGTGAAGTCGAGCGTTACCCCTTGCTCTGAAACAGCTCGCAGACTCTCGATCGCAGCCACGCGTTGCGCTGATCGTGGTGAAACTTTCGGTGCCAGAATTGCTTGAGCTGGATTCGCGGCGGATCGAACGGTAAGCCGACGGTACGAACGTTCGCCGATACTTGAGCGAAGTAGCGCGCCAGCGGCTCGGGAACGGTCACGATCAGGTCCGATTGCGCGACGATGATCGGCGCGCTGGCGAAATGGGGCGTCGAAAGCACGACCTTGCGGCGAAGCTTCTTGCGCGCGAGATACCGTTCCATCACTTCTTCGGTGCGGCTCTCCGCATGCACGACGGCGTGTTCGAGCTGTAGGAATTGCTTCAGCGTCAGCTTGTGCGCCGTCATCGGATGATCGAGACGAATCAGGCTGGCAAACGTATCCGTGAACAGGACCTGTTGAAAGAAATTGTTTTTCTTGAGATCGGGGAAATATCCGATCGCCAAGTCGATGCTGCCGCTCTCGAGCCCTTCGGCCACTTCCGAAGCCGGTAGGCTCACCGAGCGAACGAGCGCGTTCGGTGCGGTGCGCCGCAGATCCTTGAGAATCGCCGGCAGGAACACGACCTCACCGACGTCGGAGAGGGCGATGTTGATGGGCTGATGCGTCGTCTTCGGATCGAACGTCGGCGTCGAGACGATGTCGTTGCCCACTTTAGCGAGCACTTCCCGGGCCGCTTCGATGAGCGCCGCGGCTCGGGGCGTCGGCTGCATGCTGTTGCCGGAGCGCACGAAGAGCGGGTCGTTGAAGAACGCGCGCAGCTTGGCGAGCGCGCCGCTGACCGCAGGTTGGCTCTTCTGTAGCCGCTGCGCAGCCGCGCTCACGCTGCGCTCTTTCTCCAGAGCCACCAACACGTAGAGAAGATTGAGGTCGAGCTGAAGCATGTCGAGGGTTATCCGCTTTTCCGATACAGCGAATATACCCAATCGCATTGCCTAATACAGGGACGGCGCTGAAGATCGCTTGACGTGCGATCCACTATTTCGAAGGCGATGCAGCGATTTATTCTGACGCTATCCGGCCCGGACCGCATGGGCATCGTTGCCGCGGTGGCGGGCTTTCTGCTCGATCATGAGTGCAATATTTTAGAGAGCGCTCAGTTCAGAGATCCCGAGACGCTGCAGTTCTTCATGCGCGTCTCGTTCGACACGGGGCGTCTCACGAGCGCGAATGACCTGCGCGAGGCGTTCGCCTCCGTGGCCGACAAGTTCGCCCTGCAGTACGCGGTCTATGACAGCGCGATCAAGCCGCGGCTGCTGATCATGGTCTCGAAGTTCGGCCATTGCCTGAACGATTTGCTGTATCGGCACCGCATCGGCGCGCTGCCGGTGGAGGTGCCCGCGATCGTCTCCAACCATCGCGACTTCTATAGGTTGGCGGCGCAGAGCGACATCCCGTTCCACTACCTACCGGTGACGCCGGAAAACAAGCCGCAGCAAGAAGAGCGTCTGCTCGACATCGTTCGACAGGAGCGCTGCGACTTGGTCGTGCTCGCGCGCTACATGCAGATCTTGTCGCCCCACGTGTGCACCGAGCTCGCGGGCCGTGTGATCAACATTCATCACTCGTTCTTACCGAGCTTTCAGGGCGCGAAGCCGTACCAGCAGGCGCACGATCGAGGGGTAAAGCTGATCGGCGCGACCGCGCACTACGTCACGGCCGATCTGGATGAAGGGCCGATCATCGAGCAGGACGTCGCGCGCGTCGATCACTCGATGAGCGCCGAAGCCTGTGCGGGCGTGGGCCGCGACGTCGAGTGCGCCGTGCTCGCGCGCGCCGTGCAGTGGCACGTCGAACATCGAATTCTCTTGAACGGAAATCGCACCGTCATCTTTCGCTAAGTATTCGCTCAACGCTCGAGAAATCCTATGAACCGACAATCGCTCGAAGACCTCCTCAAGAGCACCGACAATCCGGTTGCCATGCTGCGCAATTCGCAGATCGGTGCGTACGTATACCCGGTCGTGCCGACAGAGTTCAGCAATTGGCGCTCTGAGCAGCTCGCGTGGCGGGAGACCGCTGTTCTGTACGACCAGTGCCATCACATGGCCGAGATCACGATCAAGGGGCCGGACGCGCTCAAGCTGTGCTCGTATACGACGATCAACAGCTTCAAGAATTTCGTTCCCGGCAAGGCGAAGCAGATGGTGCCGACGAGTCATGACGGCTACGTCATCGGCGACGGCATTCTCTTTTATTTGGACAAGGACGAGCTTCTGTTCGTCGGGCGCGCGCCGACGGTCAATTGGCTGCAGTATCACGCCGAAAGCGGCGCATTCAAGGTGGACTACATTCGCGACGATCGCTCGCCGTCTCACCCCAACGGCAAGGCGGTCTTCCGTCGGCACTACCGGTATCAGATTCAAGGTCCGAAGGCGGCAGAGGTGCTGCACAAGTTGAACGGCGGTCCGCTGCCCGAAATCAAGTTCTTCAACTTCGATTTCATCAACATCAAAGGGCGCAAGGTGCGCGCGCTCCGACACGGAATGGCCGGTGCGCCCGGTCTCGAAATTTGGGGGCCGTACGAGGAGCGCGACGAGATCCGTGAGGCGGTGATGGAAGCGGGCAAGGATGTCGGCATCGTCGCGGTCGGATCGCGCACGTATGCGACCAACACGCTCGAGTCCGGATGGATCCCCTCACCGCTCCCCGCCGTTTATACGGGCGAGAAGATGAAACCCTATCGCGAATGGCTGCCCGCGAGCGGCTACGAGGGTACCGGGTCGATCGGCGGCAGCTTCGTGTCGGAGAATATCGAAGACTACTATCTCACGCCGTACGAGCTCGGATACGGCTCTTTCGTGAAGTTCGACCACGAATTCATCGGCCGCGAGGCGCTCGAGAAAATGGTGCAAGACAAGCGCCCGCAGCGAAAGAAAGTCACGTTCGAATGGAACGGCGAGGATCTCGGTAAGGTGATCGCCTCGCTCTTCGATCGGAACAGTGAACCCTACAAGTTCTTCGACCTTCCGATCGCGAACTACGCCTCTTCTTCCTATGACGCGGTCATGAAGAACGGCAAGGTCGTCGGCTTCTCGATGTTCACCGGCTACAGCCACAACGAACGCTGCGGCCTGTCGCTCGGCGTCGTCGATGAGGACATCGAGATCGGCGACGTCCTGACGTTGGTGTGGGGTGAAGAGAACGGCGGGACGAGAAAGCCGACCGTGGAGCGCCATAAGCAATGCGAAGTCCGCGTGAAGGTGTCCCCGACGCCGTATTCGCGAGATGCGCGCGAAGGCTATCACGAGGGTTGGCGTACGCGGCAGGCGTGAGCACGCGCGATGCACCAGCTTAGGCGCGAACTCTCGGACGTGCCCGCACAGATGCAGACGATCGTGCAGCTCGCGCGCGAGGC
>JAAYXG010000457.1 GCA_012516015.1 Lysobacteraceae bacterium
AAGACAACGGACCGAATGAGTGCGTCGTGACATGGCACTTTCGTCCGATTGCACCGCATTCGTGCGCGTAGCCGCACTACCGCATTCGCGCATGAGCACATGCGTGAGTGTTATGACGTCCAGATATCGGCGGTGGTATGACGCGTCACCCTGCCGGGGCGTGACATGGACTGGAGGAATCGAGCAACGGAAGCGACTAGCGGTCGGGTGCGACGCCCGGGCTAGGCATACTCTTCTTCCTTGGCGAGCTTGGCGTGCTTGGCGAGCCTTATCTTGTGCTTCGTCTGCTTAGCTCGCGATAGGCATCGGCGATACGCCGATCCACTTCAGATGCAAGTAGTGCATGAACGCGAAGTAGAGCACCAGGCCGAGCACGATGGCGATGGCATCGTTGCGCTTCGACGCAGGGAGTGTCTTCAAGGGCCGTTGCACGCGTCGCTTGAAAGAGATGCGGTCCGCGACCGCCCACGCCAAGAAGCCTCCGAACAGCAGCAGGTCCGCCAACATCCCGTTCGATAGCAGGTGAGCGAACGCCCATAGCTTCACGGCCACGAGCATCGGGTGCTTCAGTGCGTCACGAATACGACCAGGGAAATATGGGGCGAGCAGGAGCGGAAACACCGGCAGCATGAGAATCGCGGTCACCCAGCGCAATTCGACGGGCGGCGTGTAGACGATGACCGGGTTCTGTCGCGCCTGCCCATAGCCCCAGACAAGCAGCACGAAACCCACGATCGACAGTACGGAGTAGAGCGCTTTCCACGCTCGTTCGCCGAGCTTGGCCGCCAATGCATCGCGCCCCTGCGGGGCGACGATCGCAACCGAGTGCACGCCGAGGAACATCACCAAACCGATCACGAGCGTCGTCATTCGTCCGTCCCCTCTTCTTCTTGCCCGTCATAGGACGCATCCATGTAGTGGGTCGCCCATTCCTCCTCGCTGAGCGGAGCATGCGAATAGAGCTGCCGCGCTCGCATCCATTGCCCGAACGGCACCGACACGGCGATGCTTCGGATCAGGCCGGGAACGGGCTCGTCGGCGACGATCCGCACGTCGATCGCTTCGGACCGCAACAGCCCCGCCAGCACCTCCGCCGATGCTCGATCGGTAAATACCGCGAGTTCTCGCCATTCGTTCGACATGCGACCCATCGTGGGCGACCCAGGCATCGCGGTCAAGCTTGGCTATCGATGCCGTCGACACCCCTTCAGCACGTCGCCGGCAGCCTTAGACGAGTGATACTCTTCGCCGATGAGCGGGGACGGTGAAGCGGCTGGCGATGTCCTGACGGGTGCGGTGCTCGCGCACGCCGTCGAACCGAGCTCCGGCGAGCGCCCGGAGCAGACCGAAGCGGCACGCTGCTTGAACTGCGGTGCCGCCTTGAGCGGCGCCTATTGCGCCAAGTGCGGCCAGCCGGCGCACGTGCACCGCAGCTTGGCGGCGCTGGCGCACGACCTCCTTCACGGAGTCTTTCACTTCGAAGGAAAGATCTGGCGTACGCTGCCGGAGCTCGCGTTCCGCCCCGGCAGACTGACGCGCCGCTACATCGATGGCGAGCGCGCGAAATTCGTCTCGCCGATGGCGCTCTTTCTGTTTACCGTATTCTTGATCTTCGCCGTGTTCGCCTTCGTTGGGTCGGGCGACGTGACGGCACCTGTCGTTCCGGGAACGCCGGAATGGAGCGCCAGACACGAATCCGCCCTCGCGAAAACGGACGAGGAGATTGCCCAGCTGCGCGAGAAGATCGCAAACGAGAGCATACCGGTCGAGGAACGCGCCAAGCTGCAAGCGGATCTCGAGGATCTCGAGACCACGCGCGAGGCGATGGGGGCCGTGGCGGCCGGCGACTGGAAGCACCTCGCCGAAATTGAAAATAGAGATAAAGAAACGGATGCGGTTCGCGAAGAGGAAGCGGACCGCTCGAGCAGTTGGCGAACGCCCGGCGGCCGCTTGGACAAAGCCATCGAGCAAGTCAAGGGAAATCCGGAGCTCTTGACGTACAAGATCAAAACGAGCGCATACAAGTTCTCGTGGGCGCTCATCCCGCTCAGCGTACCGTTCTTGTGGCTATTGTTCTTCTGGCGCCGCGATATCCGTCTTTACGATCACACGATCTTCACGACGTACTCGATCACGTTCATGCTGCTGTTCGTCCTGCTGCTCTCGTTGGCCGCAACGCTCGGCGTACCGAAAGGCGTTTGGGTACCCGCACTGTTCGTCGTGCCGCCGCTCCATCTCTACAAGCAATTGCGCGGCGCCTACGGTCTCTCGCGCGTCGGCGCCACGATTCGCTTGTTCTTCCTCTCCATCTTCATCGTCATCGTTCTATGCATCTTCTTCGCCCTGCTCGTCATGGCAGGACTCTGGACCTAGTCCGCGAACGTCGCCTAGCGCAGCGTCACGCTTGCACACGCTAGGGCCACTCGACGTCATCCACCCTCCCCGGCACCATCCTCGCGAACGCGCACTACTGTCCGGGGAAAATGTGATACCTACATTCGTCGCTCCGGCGGAGGCCGGAGTCCAGACATAGGCGCGCATGGCGCTCTGCGTTCTTGCCTGGATCCCAGGCCTACGCCGGGACGACAATGTTGTTGAGTTTCGCCAAACTCGAAGCGCGCGGTGGTTCGCGATTCTTCGCGCCAATCATGTGAGCCCCTGCGATGCCGGAGGCTGCTCAGGAGGCATCACGCCATTCTGCGCGAGAAAGAAGCGCACCGAGTGCGCCTGGCGAGCGCCGACGAATTGAGCGACGACGTTGCCGTCGCGGAAAAGCATGACGGTCGGCATCGATTTGATCTTGTATCGCTCGGACAGCGCCGGCTCGGCATCCACGTCCACCTTGGCGAGGAGGAACCTGCCTTCATAGTGCTTCGCCGTCTCGGCGAGCACCGGACCCAAGTACTGGCAGGGCGGGCACCATGTCGCATAGAAATCGACCAGCACAGGCGTCTCGCGCGACGTTTGCAGCACCATCGAATCGAAGCTCGCGGCAGTCACGCTAGCCTCGTACGAGCTCGCCGGCTCGGGCACCTCGGTCGCCTTGGCTCTACTCTGCATCAGATATCGATGCAACAGCATGCCCGCCACGAACGCGAGTGCGGCAATGATGACGATGTGCATGGACGGTGTTTGCTCGCCTTCTAGGAGCTCACGGCGTTTGCTTACGACGCCGCAGCGGCAGGAGCAGAAACGCGACCACGCACACGGCCACCGATCCGATGATCACGACAGGCACGATCCAACCCGGCTCCCCGCCGAAAAGATCCAGGACTTGCCTCGCCACGAGGCGGCCTATCACTACGCCGAGCAACGCACCGACGACGCCCCACGATGCTGTCTTGAGACTGAGTCGTTCTTGTCCAGCTGTGTCCCTCACGGAATTGCTCCTCCTGCAATGCTAACGACTGACGTGGTCGACGAATCGCACTAACCGTCGCTCGCGCGGCTTCCCTCTCCTTGTGCCAACTGCTCCTGACGCCGCCGGCGCTCTTCATTGACGCGTGTTCGATAGATGGCCGCGCGCATCAAGATCATCGCCGTCACGGGCGAGACGGTAACGATGAATACGGTGATCAAGATCTCGTGCATCACGGGCCGGCCGAGCAGCGCCGACGACAGAATCATGGACGCGATGAGCACGCAGCCGGTGCCGAGCGTGTTGCCCATAGAAGGGCCGTGCATTCGCATGAAGAACGACGGCAGCCGCAGCAGACCGATCGAGCCGATGACGGTTACCAAGCCGCCGACGACGAGCAGTATCGAGGCCGGCACACTGGCCCAAAGCGGATAGTCGAACGTCGTCACGGCTCGATGACCTCCCCTCGCAGGAGGAACTTGGCGAGCGCGACGGAGCCGGCGAAGCCGAACAGCGCGATGAGCAGCGCCATATCGAAGTACGCACTCGAGCTCGAGCGCATGCCGAGCATCAACAAGCTCAGCATGCCGTTGATGTACATCGTGTCGAACGCAAGGACGCGATCTTGCGCGGCCGGCCCCTGAATGACGCGGATGGCCGCGAGCGCCGTCGCGATCGCGAAACACGCTTGCGCAAACCAAATTGCGGTGTCGAGGACCGCATTCATTCGAACACCTCCATCAGCGGCCTTTCGTATCGTCCCTTGATGCGATCGATCCATTCTTGCTCATCGATGAGATCGAGCACGTGGATCGTCAATTCGGTTCGATCGTCGGTCAGCTCGACCCAAATCGTCCCGGGCGTCGCGGTGATGATCATCGCCAACACTGCGAAGCCATGCGGATCGCGCATGTCGATCGGGATGTGAATGAATCCCGCATGCACCTCGCGCTCCCCGACGAGGCCGAGCACGACACGTGCGACGCCGATGTTCGAGCGGATGATGTCGATCAGGACGTCGAAGAACAAGCGCACGAGCACCGGGAACCGACGCATCGTCGGTTGCAGCGGTCGAAGTCTGAAGGCCGCCAGCAGCAACAGCGCCGACAGAACGAAGCCGAGCACGATATGGCCGAGCGAAATCGTGTTGTTCAGCAACAGCCACATCACGACCAGAACGCACAGGAAAACGGGCGGTACGCGTCTCATGGAGCGTCTCCCGCCACCGCTGCGCTCGGGTCCGCAGACAACACTGCATCGATATACGTTTGCGGCGCCGTCAAACCTTGCGCCGCCGCTTGCAAGTACGTCATCACGGGATCGGCCGCGATCGTCAGACCGATGCAAAGCAAGAGCAGTAGCGCAACCGGCGCGGCTTCGATGACGCGCAGCCGAGGCGTCGTGCGTCCGACGACGCTCCAGAACAGACGCATGCCGATACGCGTGAGCGAAACGATCGCTGCCAGCCCTGTCATGAGCATCGCACCGACGAAGATCCACGACTGCACCGGCAGCTCCGCGGTCGGCGCGATTCCGACGGCGGCCGATAACATGGCGAACTTCGAGATGAATCCGGAGAGCGGCGGCAATCCGGCGACGAGCAGCGCGCAACACACGAACGTGAGACCGAGAAATGCCATCGCGGCCGGAATCGCAATGCCGACTTCGTCGTCGACCCCTAGCGGATCCGGCGCATCATCCATCCCGAATGCCGAGTACGATACCGCGGAGACCGGCGCTTGATCGGAGCTCTCGAAATAATGCGTACGCGTGCGCTCGGTCATGCCCGTCACCATGAAGAACGCGCCGCTCGCGAGCACGGAGCTCACGAGATAGAACAGTGCCGGCGCAGTCATCGCAGCGGGATTGAGCCCTGCCGAGGCAAGCAACGTACCTGAAGAGACGATCACCGAGAAGGCGACGAGCCGGGCGAGCTGCTGAGCGGCTAGCATGCCGACGATCCCGAACGCCACCGTTGCGATGCCGCCGGCAAAGAGCCAGTCGCTGCCGAAAGGGCCGTGCACGCCGGACTCGCTGAGCAGCGCGCCGACGCGAAAGATCGCGTATACGCCCACTTTAGTGAGCAACGAAAAGATGGCACCGACCGGCGCCGCCGCGGACGAATAAGCGGCCGGCAGCCAAAAGTTCAGAGGCCATGCGGCCGCTTTGATCAGAAACGCGAGCCCGAGAATCGTCGCGCCGATATCGAATAGACCGCGCTCGCTTGCCGGGAGCTGCGCGACGCGCGGCCCGAGATCCGCCATGTTAAGCGTGCCGGCGATGCCATAGACGAGCGCCACGCCGATCAAGAACAACAGCGACGAGACGAGATTCACGATGATGTAATGCAAGCCCGCCTTGACGCGTGAAGCACCCGAGCCGTGCAGCAGCAAGCCGTACGACGCCGCGAGCATGACCTCGACGAACACGAACAGATTGAACAGATCGCCCGTCAGAAACGCGCCGTTCATGCCCATCAAGAGCAACTGGAACAGCGGATGGAAGTTGACGCCGACGCGATCCCAGCGTGCGAGCGAATAGACGAGCGCCGCGAGCGCAACCGTCGCCGTCAACACGAGCAGCAATGCGGATAAGCGATCGACGACGAGCACGATGCCGAACGGCGCGGGCCACTTGCCGATCGAATAGACGCCGATCCCTTTCGGCCAGATCTCCAAGACCGCATCGGAGGTGAAATACGCCAGGGACAGCGCGGTTGCGAGCTGCACGAGCACGGCCACGACCGCAAGCCCGGCTCGAGAGCGCCGCGATTCGGGCAAGAGCAGCATGATCGCGCCGGCAAATAGCGGCGCGAGCACGGGCACGACGGGCAAGTGCTGGAGCCAGTCGTTCACGTCTCGCCCTCGCGGCCGTCCACATGATCGGTGCCCGTCAAGCCGCGCGCGGCCAGGATGACGACGAGCAGGAGCGCCGTCGTCGCGAAGCTAATGACGATCGCGGTCAAGACCAGCGCCTGCGGTACGGGATCCGCGTAGTGCTCGGCGATGGCCGGCGCACCGATATCGAGAATCGGCGCACGATCGATCGCGAGCCGGCCCATGGCGAAAATAAAGAGGTTGATCGCGTACGAGAGCAGCGCGAGGCCCATGATGACTTGAAACGTGCGCGGCCTGAGGAGCAGCCAAACGCCCGAGCCCGTCAAGACGCCGATCGCAAGTGCGAAGATGGCTTCCATCAGCGTTCGACCTCCGCAGCCGCAGCTTCGACACGCACGCCCGACTGCGCCGGTGCCGCGACGGGGCGCCGATAGCTACGCAGCGATTGGTGAGCGAGCGCGACGAGCATCAGCACCGTCGCGCCGACCACGAGCATATAGACGCCGATGTCGAACCAGAGCGTCGTAGACAAATGGACCGTGCCGATCAGCGGCAAGTGCAGATCATAAGTATGACTCGTGAGGAACGTGCTCGAAGCGAACCATGCCGCGACACCGGCCGTGCCCGCGGCGAGCAAACCGATCGAGATCCAGTAGAGCGGCTGCAGCCGCGTTCGCGCTTCCACCCAGAGCGCACCGCCGACCATGTACTGCACGATAACGGCGGTCGCGAGCACGAGGCCGCCGATGAAGCCGCCGCCCGGCAAGTTGTGGCCGCGCAAGAGAAAGAACACGGATACCAAACCGGCCATCGGCAGCAGCAGCCGCACGAGCACGGCCGGAACCATCATGAAGCCGGAAGGCAGTTTCTCATTCGGGTCCGCCGCGAGCTGCGAACGACGCTCGAGATCTTCGCGCTGCGCTCGCGGCAGGCCGACGCTCTCGACCGCGGGACGGAAGCGTCGCAGGAGCGCGTAGACGGTCAGCGCGACGATGCCGACGACGGTGATCTCTCCGAACGTATCGAACGCACGAAAATCGACGAGGATCACGTTGACGACGTTGCCGCCGCCTGCCTGCGGCAGGGAGTGCTCCACGAAGAACGACGAGAGATCGAGCATGCGCGGACGCGTGAGCACCGCGAATACGAGACTTGCCATTCCTCCGCCGACCGCGAACGCAATCAGAAAGTCGCGCGCACGTCGAGCACGGGCCCGCACCGTACGCCTGCGCGGATCATCCATCTCGATCCGCCGCGGGAGCCAACGAAGCCCGAGCAGAATCAATACGACCGTCACGACCTCCACTGTGATCTGCGTGAGCGCGAGATCCGGCGCGGAGAACCACGCGAACGTCAGACACGTAATCAACCCAGTGCCGCCAACCATGATGAGCGCCGCGAGCCGGTGATACTTGGCTTGGAATGCCGCGCCGATCGCACAAGCCGCGCCGACCGCCCATAACACCGCGAACGGAGGATCGACGCGCGAGACCGCCATCGTGCCCCAAGCGACGCCGTCCGCGTACACGCCTAGGAACGCAACGCCGGCAGCGATACCGACGATCAAGACGAGCTGCGGCTGCAAGCGCCGCGAAGAGATGAGCCGCTGCACGAAGCCCGCGAGGCGAATGAGACGAATGATCATCACATCGAAGGTGCGGCGGCCGTCGAAGCGCGAAATGAAGGGCGTGCGGCCATGCGCACGGCGCCGATAAAAATAGAGCGCCGCATAGATAAGGAAGCCGCCTACGAGCGCGAGCACGCTCATGAGGAGCGGCAGCGTCAGTCCGTGCCACACGGCAAGGCTGTAAGTCGGCGTCTCATCCCCCAGAATCGCGCGTGTCGCGGTCTCCAGAATCGGACCGACCGTCTTGCCCGGAAGAATCCCGACGAGCAGACAGGCGAGCACGAGCAACGCGCTCGGTACGAGCATGCCGCGCGTCGGCTCGTGCGGTGCGCGGGGCAGATCCTCGGCCGGCGGGCCGAAGAACACTTGGTGGATGAGCCGCAGCGAATACGCGACGCTGAACATACCGGCGAGCGTCGCCATCGCGGGCAGCGCCACGCGAACGGCTGGCCCGCCGCCGGCGAACACGGTCTCGGCGAAAAACATCTCCTTCGACAAGAACCCGTTGAGCAGCGGCACGCCTGCCATCGCGGCCGCGGCGACGGTTGCGAGTGTCGCCGTGATCGGCATCGCGTGCGCAAGACCGCTCAGCTTCTGCAAATCGCGTGTGCCGGTGCCGTGGTCGACGATACCTGCCGCCATGAAGAGCGAAGCCTTGAACGTCGCGTGATTCATCATGTGAAAGATCGCGGCGACGAGCGCGAGCTGGCTGTTCATTCCGAGCAGAAGCGTGATGAGGCCGAGATGGCTAATCGTCGAATAAGCGAGCACGCCTTTCATGTCCCGCTGAAACAGGGCGGAGAACGCGCCGAGAAGGAGCGTCAAGAGCCCCGCCAAACACACGATCCAGAACCAGAGGTCGGTACCGGACAGGCACGGCCACAGACGTGCGAGCAGGAACACGCCGGCCTTCACCATCGTCGCGGAATGAAGGTATGCCGAAACGGGCGTCGGCGCCGCCATCGCATGCGGCAGCCAGAAGTGAAACGGGAATTGCGCGCTCTTCGTGAGCGCGCCGAGCAGCACCAGGATCAGAATCGCCGGATACCAGGGATGCGCGCGGATCACATCGCCCGCGGCGAGCACGTGGTCCAGATCGTAACCCCCTGCCACCTCGCCCAGCAGCAGCACGGCGCCGAGCAGGGCGAGACCGCCCATCGCGGTCACCGTGAGCGCGGTGCGCGCGCCGTGACGGGCTTCGCTCAGGTGGTACCAATAGGCGATGAGCATGAACGAGGTCAGACTCGTCAGCTCCCAGAAGACGACGAGCTGGATCAGATTGCCGGAGAGCACGATGCCGACCATCGCGCCCATGAACGCCAGCAGGAAGGAGAAAAAACGCGGCACCGGATCGGCGGGCGACATGTAATAACGCGCATAGAGCACGACGAGCGCGCCCATGAACGTCACGAGCATCGCGAACATCCAGGCGTAGCCGTCCATGCGGAAATACAGGTCGAGGCCGAATTGCGGCAGCCAAGGAACGTCGAAGCGGATCACTTCGCCGCTCGCAACTTCCGGGTAGCAGTCGGCGACGAGCACGGCGCAGGTCACCGCGACGAGACCGGCGAGCCATGCTTCGGCGTTGCGGGCGTTCGACGGCAGGAATGCCGCGATGACGCTGCCGAGGAAAGGCAGCAGGACGATTAAGCCGAGCGACATCGCTTATCGCTCCGGCGCACTCGGCAAGGGACCGCGTCGTGAGATATGGGCATGCACGAACAGGCAATGCGTACGGCGACGCGCCGGCGCTCGTGCTTTCCTGTTCGATGTCCCCTTCTCATACCTACTGTCCCATGAAAGAACGCCTGCAAGCACGGGCGACTACGCGAGCGATGTGGTTATCCGTTGCGCGCTAGAACACTTCCCCCGGTGCCGTAGCACCACACAGGCGAGCTTTGCCGCGCCTCGAACGCCGAGGCGAACGGCGAAAGTCAGAACGGATGATAACGGGCGTGGATGCGATGCGCACGAAATTCGCGCCGCGACGAGGCGAGGTGTGCGCGAAATGGCCGTCGCGCGGCTCGAGCGTATATCCCGTCGAAGCCGACGCTTCGACCCGGGGAGTCCCCACGCCTCGCTCGGCGGACTATGCCGCGCGCCTGAAGCGCTCTTCTCGAGCCGGAACACCCACGTCGGCGGTCGGGGCATCCGCACGTGCGACCGAAAATGCCGACGTGGCGAGGACGACTTGCTCGCTCTGGGCCTCGAGTTGACGCGTCGCGTGCCGGGTCTGGTGGGCCATTTCGGCATCTTGCTGGACGATCTCGTCCATCTTCGCGACCGCGCGATTGATCTGCTCGATGCCGGCATGCTGCTCCCGGCTCGCCGCATCGATGGCGGCGATGATCTCGCTTACTTTGCCGACCGACACGATGGCATCGTTCATGCGCCGCTCCGCCTCCCCGGCAAGCTCGGCGCCTTGCTCCATGCGCGCAACGGAGCTATCGATCAGGTCGCGGATTTCCCTCGAGGACGCCGCGGAGCGCTGCGCGAGATGGCGTACCTCCTGCGCGACGACCGCGAAGCCGCGGCCCTGGTCGCCGGCCCTTGCGGCTTCGACCGCCGCATTGAGAGCGAGCAGGTTGGTTTGAAATGCAATGCTGTCGATGACCCCCACGATGTCCGCGATGCGCTTCGAGGCGTCCCTGATCTCGACCATCGTATGGACGAGCTTGTCGACGACGTTGCCGGCATTCTGCGTCGTCGCAGCAGAGCCGTTCGCGAGATCGCTGGCTTGCACCGCGCTTTCCGCATTGCGCGTCACCGCGATCGTGAGCTGCTCGATCGAAGCTGCGGTTTCCTCCAGGCTTGCCGCGTGCTCGTTCGCGCGATCGGCGAGTTGCATGTTCGACTCGACGATCGAACGCACGGTGGTGCGCATGTCGGAGGCGGCATCGAGCGAATCTTTGAGCACGCCCGTGAACTTTGTACCGAGCTGATCGAGGAGCGCAGCAAGCTGCCGCAGCTCCTTGTCGCCACGCTCCTCGAAACGAGCGGCGACATTGCCGGACACGAGATCGAGCGCTGCGGCGGCGAGCGCTCGCATCGGTCGAACGACTCGCGATCTAATATAGAAGACGTTCGAGATGCCGATCGCTGCGCCGCCGAGCGCGATCATCGCCAACGCCTTCAAAGCGCCGCCCGCAAGCGATTCGGAGAACCAGGCCGTGAGGCCGATCGCGAGAAACATGAGCGCCATCGTACCGACGAAAATGAAAGTACCGGTCTCGAGCCCTATGTCCAGTAGCTGCCGCACTCCGCGTGCGAGCCCTGACTCTGCGTGCTTACCGTTCTCGAAGCGTGCCTGGATCCTGCCCGCACGAATGTCGGCGTAGAGCCGAGCGGCCCGACTGATCTCGTCGGCGGAAGCCTTCACGCGCACGGACATGTAACCCGCGATACGCCCGCCCTGAAGGATCGGCGTGATATTGGCGCGCACCCAATAGTAGCCGCCGTCCTTGCGCCGATTCTTGACGATGCCGCTCCAAGGGCGTCCGCTCTGGATCGTCGCCCACAAATCGGCAAAGACCTCGCGCGGCATGTCCGGATGGCGAACGAGGCGATGCGGCTGCCCGAGGACCTCTTCAAGTTCGTAGCCGCTCGAGCGCAAGAACGCCGGATTGGCATACGTGATCCTGCTGGACGGATCGGTATGGGTGATAATGACTTCGCCGTCGGGGAGGACGTACTCGCGATCGTTAACGGGACGCTGGCTCATTTCCGAACTGAAAAGTAAGGAGGCTAATCGACTCACTTAGCGGCCGGTGGGGACATTCCTGATGTCGGGATCTCCCTGAATTTCGACACGGTGATAACGAAGCCCGGTATTCCGACGGCACTTACATATAATCCCGTAACCGCGGCGGCGCAGAGAACCTGCCGCTCCGATCTTCAAAAGTGTGTTGGAGTCAATCGATGCTTCGTAAGACAGATCCCCGCGTGCTCGCGCTGCTCGCGTTGAGCCCGGCCGGCCTCATGGTAACGA
>JAAYXG010000458.1 GCA_012516015.1 Lysobacteraceae bacterium
CCCCGCAGCACGCCTTTCGACAGGCGAAACACGGAAGTGAGGTTGGTATTGAGAATGTCGTCCCACTCTTCCGCCTTCATGCGAAGCAGGAGGTTATCGCGTGTAATTCCTGCATTATTGACGAGGATCGTCGCTGGGCCCTCTTTGTTCTCCACATCCTTCAAGAAGGCATCGATCGAATCGGCATCGGCGACGTTGAGCACGGCTCCGCGACCTTTGTACCCCGCGGCGTGCAGCCACGCGCTGATGCCCTGCGCACCCGCATCGCTCGTCGCGGTGCCGATCACTGTCGCGCCCTGGCGCGCAAGCTCGTTGGCGATCGCCCGACCGATGCCTCGTGAAGCACCGGTCACGATCGCGATGTCTTGCGACAACGATGCGCTCGTCGACTCGCTCATGTCCCGCTCCCGCACGCCTGCAACGCGCGCTGCAAGGAATCACCGTCTTCGATCGCCAACACCTCGATCTCCTTGTTTTTTTCGATGCGACGGTTGAGGCCCGTCAACACTCGGCCCGGCCCGCACTCTACGATCGTGCGTGCACCGCTCGCGACGATCGCCTGAATCGTCTGCGTCCATCGCACGGGTTTGACCAATTGTTCGACGAGCGCGCGGCGAATGTCGCTCGGGGCGCCGTGCTTGCGCACGTCCACCGTATAAATGTCTCGCACGTTTCCGGCTCGAAATTCGATCGTTTCGAGGTGTTTCGCGAACCGCTCAGCAGCAGGTTGCATGAGCGCGCTATGCGAAGGCACGCTCACCGGCAGCTTGATCGCGCGCTTGGCGCCCCTCGCCTTCAAGAGCTCGATCGCCCGTTCGACCGCGGCGGCCGCACCGGCGATCACGACTTGCCCCGGCGAGTTGAAATTCGCGGCCTGGACGACCTCTCCGTGAGCGGCTTCGCGGCATGCCGCCTCGACGTCCGCATCCTCCAAGCCGAGGATCGCGGCCATCGCACCCTGCCCGACCGGAACTGCCGCTTGCATGGCCTCGCCGCGAAATCGAACGAGGTCGACGGCCGTGCGGAAGTCGAGCACTTCTGCACAAACGAGCGCCGAGTACTCGCCGAGACTGTGTCCGGCCATCGCCGCAGGAAGGCCGCCGCCGTGCTTCCGCCAAACGCGCCACGTCGCGACCCCTGCGGTGAGCATCGCGGGTTGCGTGCGCTCGGTCGCACCGAGCTGCTCCTCCGGCCCCTCCTGGCAAAGCTTCCAGAGGTCGTAGCCGAGCACCTCGGAGGCCTCCGCGAATGTTTGCTCGACGATGGGCTCGGCAGCCGCCAGCGCTCGCATCATGCCGACCGATTGAGATCCCTGGCCGGGGAAGACGAAGGCGAAGGACATGGGTGATTGGCTAGGTACTTATGGACGGGGCATCCCGAAGGGGCCGGGATTATAACGATCGATGTCGGGAGAGCCAGGGTTGTCGCCGCGCCCAAAGTATGCTCGCGGCGAGGGCGCCGCCAACGGCCCCGTATAGATGCGCATCTACAACGACAGGCAGGTCGCCCGAAAGCGGCAAGGCCCCGTGCCACTGCTCCCAAGCGAGCTTGCCCGCCAAAATGGCGCTCAAAGCGAGCGCCAGCGCATCGGGACCGCGCCGCCACCACGCGATCGCGCCGGCTGCCAGCACGCCGTGCAGGACACCCGAGTAGCCCACGTACCAGGCCAGTTGTGGCTCATTTAAGACAAATCCGACGTCGATCGCGGCGATACTGAGGCCAATGACGAGAAGCCAGCCGCGCAGCGAGTACTCTCTCGCAAAAAGCGCCGTGACCACCGCGAGCCCGGCGAGATTCAACAGAAGATGCTGAAGCGAGCCGTGCACGAAGTGTCCGGAGAGGAGCCGCCAGGGTTCGCCTTCGAACACGAGCGCCCGCTCGTAGCGGAACGATTCCGCTGCACGCTTGCCGAATAGCCCGAAAACGATCATCGCGAGCGCGATGAGCCCGTGTAGCCAGATGAGGTCACCCCTGATTCGCGCGAGGGAAGTCTCGTCACTCAAGGCGCAATTCCACTTTGTTATGATCCGGCGCAACGCCGATAGCTGTTATTTTCGCTCAAGTGCGTAAGGAATTGACGATCATGTCAGAAACCACAGCGCTCACCCGGAACCGTCAGGAACGACTCGCTCTCTTTCAGCGCCCCGCCCGATCGCGAATCTCTCGCCGCTTCGAGGGCTTCACGCTGATCGAGATCATGGTCGTGGTCGTGATCCTCGGATTGCTCGCGGCCATCGTCGCGCCGCGCGTCATGGATCGTCTCGGAGATGCGCAGATCGCGAAGGCGAAGCAGGACATTCAGGCGTACGAGACGGCGCTCAAGTTCTACTACATGGACAACTATCGATACCCGACCACGGAGCAAGGACTGCAAGCCCTCGTCGTTCAGCCCAACGACTCCTCGGTACGCAATTGGAGAGAAGGCGGGTACATCGACGGCCTGCGCAAGGATCCCTGGGGCAACGACTACGTTTATGTCAGCCCGGGTCAGCATCGCAGAGATTTCGATCTCTATACGCGCGGCGCCGACGGGCAGGACGGCGGCGAAGGGCCGAACGCGGACATCGGCAACTGGAACATGAACGACTGACGACCGCCATCGCGGCCGCGACGAGGAAGCGACCGCAGGAAGCTCCCGTCGATGTTCAGGCATCTCTCGAGCGTCTCTTCCAAGCGTGGGAGTCGCTCCTTCGGATTCACACTGATCGCGTTGCTCGTC
>JAAYXG010000459.1 GCA_012516015.1 Lysobacteraceae bacterium
ACTGAATTCCCGAATCGGGATCGGCGAACACGAATAGTTCGCCGCCGCGCGCACGCACTTCCTGCAAGTTCGACTTCAGCTTCTCGAGCAGATCGTTGTTCGGCGCGACCGTGATGACCGGCATGTCGGCGTCCACCAACGCGAGCGGTCCATGCTTGAGCTCGCCGGCGGGATACGCTTCCGCATGGATATAAGAGATCTCTTTGAGCTTCAGTGCGCCTTCCATCGCGATCGGATGCATCTGACCTCGACCGAGGAACAGCGCGTGATGCTTGTCTGCAAAGTGCTTCGCGAGCTCTTTGATCGTGTCGTTCAGTTGCAGCGTCTTCTCGATCAACGACGGGATCTCGATGAGGCGCTGCACGAGACCGCGCTCGCGCTCGGCATCCGTTCCGTGCGTCTTGCCGAGCGCGATGACGAGCATGCCAAGCGCAACGAGCTGCGTCGTGAACGCCTTCGTCGAAGCAACGCCGATCTCGGGGCCGGCGCGCGTGAGCAGTACGAGCTCCGACTCGCGCACGAGCGAGCTTTCCGGCACATTGCAAATGGCAAGCGTCGAAAGGTAGCCGGCTTGCTTCGCCATCCTGAGCGCCGCAAGCGTGTCCGCGGTTTCGCCTGACTGGGAGATCGTCACGAACAGCGTGTTCTTGGGCACGACCGGGTTGCGGTAGCGGTATTCGCTCGCGATCTCGACCCAGCAGGGCAGCCGCGCGATCTGTTCGATATAGTATTTGGCGACGGCACCTGCATGATAGCTCGTGCCGCAAGCAACGATCTGCACGGCTTCGGTTCTGCGAAACACCTCCGTCGCGAGCGGACCGAACGCGGCCTCGAGCAACTTACCGCCCGCAGCACGCTCTTCGAGCGTTTGCGCGACCGCACGCGGTTGCTCGTAGATTTCCTTGAGCATGTAGTGTTCGAACTCGCCCTTTTCCGCCGCATCCGCGGACAGCTCGCTTTCGCGAACCGGTCGCTGTGCAGTGTTGCCTTCCGCGTCGAGGATGCGGACGCTCGTGCGGCGGATTTCCGCGACGTCGCCTTCTTCGAGGAACATGAAGCGGCGTGTCACGGGTAGCAGCGCCGACACGTCGGAAGCGACGAAATGTTCGCGCTCGCCGACCCCGACGACGACCGGACATCCGGCGCGTGCAACGACGATCGTATCCGGATTGTCTTCCGCGACGACCGCGAGCGCATAAGCGCCTTCGAGCTCGGATACCGTCGCGCGCACCGCGCGAAACAGATCGCCGAGTTTTTGCCGGTGGTGGTGGATGCGATGCGCGATGACTTCCGTGTCCGTCTCCGAGGTGAAGGTGTAGCCGAGGCCCGCGAGCTCCTCGCGCAGCTCCTCGTGGTTTTCGATGATGCCGTTGTGGACGATGGCGATGCCGTCGCGCGAGATATGCGGATGCGCATTGCGCTCCGAGGGCACGCCGTGCGTCGCCCAACGCGTGTGAGCGATGCCGAGCGCACCTTCGACCGGCGAATCGAGCATCGCGTCCTGCAGCGTTTTGACTTTGCCGACGGTCCGCAGGCGGCGCAGGTGGCCCGTGCCGTTCAGCACCGCGATACCGGCCGAATCGTAGCCGCGGTACTCCAACCGGCGTAACCCTTCGATCAGTACGGGAACGATATTGAGATCAGCGATGGCGCCGACGATTCCGCACATTGGAAAAAACCTGAACTGTAGGCTGATTACGTAAGAAGGCCGAATTGGGCCGAAGGATTCTACTAGGTTGTCGGCATTAGGATTGCGGGTACATCACACTCTCGGGCTGCGCGTCCGTTTCGTCGCAGCCAGTGGCCCAAAAGACGCATTTCACGTCTTCTTCTGCGGCCGTGTCCAGCCTTCGATCGTGACCTGTCGGGCTCGGGCGACGGTCAGCTTGCCGGCGGGTACTTCTTTCGTGATCGTGGAGCCGGCCCCGGTGTTCGCATTCGCTCCGATCTTGAGCGGTGCGACCAGCATGGATCCGGAGCCGACGAACGCGTTATCGCCGATCTCGGTCCGCCACTTGTTGGCGCCGTCGTAATTTACCGTGACCGTCCCCGCACCGATGTTGACCTTTCGGCCCAAGGTCGCGTCCCCAAGATAGGTCAAGTGATTCGCCTTGCTCCCTGCGCCGATCTCGCTCTTCTTCACTTCCACGAAGTTGCCGATGTGAACCTCCTCGTGCAGCACGCTCTCGGGACGAATACGCGCAAACGGTCCGATGCTGTTGCGCGGTCCGATGCGCGAGCGATCGATGACACAGTTCGGGTGGATCTCGGTATCGGCACCGATGCTGCAGTCCTTCAGAACGCAGTTCGGACCGATGCGGACGCGATCCGCGAGCTCGACTCGGCCGATCAGCACGACGTTCACATCGATGAAGACGTCCCTTCCTGCCGACACCTCGCCGCGCACATCGATTCTGGCGGGATCGACGACGGTGACGCCGTTCAACATGAGCTCGGTCGCCTTCTGTGCACGATAGGCGCTCTCGAGCTCGGCGAGCTGCACCTTGTCGTTGACGCCGCGTACCTCGACTTCGGTCGGGGCGATTGCGGCATTGATTTTCATGCCCTCGCGTACCGCCATGACGACGACGTCCGTCAAGTAGTACTCGCCTTGCGCGTTGTCGTTGCGCAGCGTGGCCAGCCAGCGTTTGAGCGCACTTGCCGGCATCGCCATCAAACCGGTGTTCCCTTCGTTGATCGCGCGCTCTTTCGTGTTGGCATCCTTCTGCTCGACGATGCGAACGACGTTGCCGGCGCCGTCGCGTACGATGCGCCCGTAGCCGGTCGGATCCTGGAGCCGCACGGTGAGCAGTCCGATCGAGCGCGCGCTGCTCTGTTCGACCAGGTTCTTAAGCGTCTCGACG
>JAAYXG010000460.1 GCA_012516015.1 Lysobacteraceae bacterium
CGGTCTCGCCCTGTTCGTGAGCTTGGGGCGATGGCAACTCGGGCGCGCAGAGTACAAGCAGGCGCTGCAGGATGCGTACGAGCGAGGCCAGCAAACGACCTTCACGCTCACGCGGGATAACGCCGAGACCATGGCTCGCTACCAGCGCGTGCGCGCTCGTGGCCGCTACGTCGATGAGCGGCAAATACTCTTGGACAATATGCCCTCGACGCTGGGCAGGCCGGGGTACCGTGTGCTCACGCCCTTTCAGCTCGAGGACGGCGCATGGATCCTCGTCGATCGCGGCTGGATTCCGCTCGGAGATCGACGCACGGACCTGCCTCAGCTTCGAGTGGCTGGAAACGTCCGCGACGTCACCGGTCAACTCGACGAGCTGCCGAGACCGGGTTTGCGTTTAGGCGATGACGACGCGCAGGCGACAACGACGTGGCCGCGCGTGCTGAACTTTCCGGAGACCGAGACGATCGAACGCGCGCTGGGAGTGAGCATCGGACGCTATATCTTGCGGTTGGATGAAGCGGAGCCCGACGGCTTCGAGCGCGAATGGCACCCGCTCGCTCGATTCGGGCCCGAACGACACATCGGCTATGCAGTCCAATGGTTCACTTTCGCCTTTGTTGCGATCGTGCTGTATCTGACTTTGAGCTTGCGACGCGAAACGAATGCGGGTGCACCGCACGAGAAATGAGTGCACTCGGCTGGCGAGCTCCTGAGAGAAAACGAATGCCCGTTACGCAAAGCCCTTCGAACCCGACGGATCCACCTTACCCGACGCGCTCGCGCTCGCAGCTGTGGGTTCTGATCGCTGTCTTCTTCGCGCCGCTGCTCGTCGCATTCGTGCTCTACTACGGTCTCCAAGGTTGGAGACCCGTCGGCAGCACGAACCATGGCGAGCTCGTTCAGCCGCCGCTCGAGGTGCCCGAAGCCGCGCTCACAGAGCCGCGCGGCGGCGAGCATCCAGCCGACCTGCTGCGCGGAAAATGGACGCTCGTCTATATCGGGCACGGCGCGTGCGATGCGCGCTGCAAGGAAGCGCTCACGCTGATGCGTCAGACGCGTCTCGCGCTGAACGACGATATGACTCGCGTTCAACGCCTGTTTCTCGTCACGGACGGATGCTGCGACGATACGTATCTCGAACAAGAGCACGCGGGATTGCTCGTGGCCGCGCTCGACGAGCGCGCGCGAGCGGTCGAAAGCGTGTTTGCGACGGCAACGCCGGAACCGTTGGTCGAAGCGGGCCGCATCTACATCGTGGACCCGCACGGCAACCTCATGATGAGCTATGCGCGCGATGCCGAGCCGAAAGGCCTTCTGGCGGATCTCAAGAAGCTACTGAAATTTTCCCACATTGGCTGATCCGATCGTGCACACCACCGCAAACGCCGCGAGCCAGCGAGCGCACACTCTATTCCGCCGCGTCGCCTTCGCCGCAGCATGTCTCGCCTTCATCGTCATCGTCCTTGGCGCGTGGGTGCGGCTGAGCGCCGCCGGACTCGGCTGCCCGGATTGGCCCGGGTGCTACGGCCATCTCACGGCGCAAGCCGCGGCGCGCAACGTAGACGCGATTTCGGTCGCCTTTCCGGAGCGGCCGTTCGAATACGCGAAAGCGCACAAGGAAATGGTGCATCGCTACTTCGCATCGGGTCTGGGTTTGCTCATCCTCATGATCGCCGGCATCGCGATCGGCAATCGCAAGGATCCTGAACAGCCGGTCGCCTTGCCCGTGGCGCTCGTCGGCCTCGTGATCTTCCAAGGATTGCTCGGCATGTGGACGGTGACGCTGCTCTTGAAACCGCTCATCGTCGTGCTTCATCTCCTCCGCGGGCTCGCGACGCTCGCGCTTCTCACTTGGCTCGCCTATCGGCCGCGGCTGTCGCACACTCGCGCGTCGGCCAGCGCGACAGCGTTGCAGCGAGCCAAGGGCTTGCGCAATTTCGCGTTCGTCGGACTCGCCGTCCTGATCTTGCAGATCGCGCTCGGCGGCTGGACGAGCAGCAACTATGCCGCGCTCGCGTGTCCAGACTTCCCCCGCTGCCAAAACGAGTGGTGGCCCGAGATGGACTACGCAGATGCGTTCGTGTTGTGGCGCGGATTGGGCATCGACTATGAAGGCGGCGTGCTCGAGCACCCGGCGCGCGTCGCGATTCACTTCACGCATCGTCTCGGCGCGATCGCCGCGACGCTCGTGCTCGGCATCCTGATCGTTCTCGCCTCACGGCGCACCGCTCAAACGGCGATCCGTACAGGGGCACTCGCGGTCGGCGTGCTGCTCGTCCTGCAACTCGTGCTCGGACCCTGGATGGTGGGGCGAGGGCTGCCGCTTTCCCTTGCGACCGCGCACAACGGTGTCGCGGCGCTGCTCGTCATCGCGACGATACGCCTCACGAAAGCCTGTGTCGCAGACGTGCGAGGGATCTCGAGAAGTCAGGTCTAGCGTCCACTGCTTTCGCGCCCGTCCATGTAGAATCGCCGGGACGATCGCGCTATACCATTTTTTCCTCGACGTGGACATGACTTCGGAACGGCAGCAACGCGCCACGTGGCGCGATTTCTACGAGCTCGGCAAGCCCCGAGTCGTGCTGCTCATCATGTTCACGGCGATCGCGGGCATGTTTCTCGCGGCGCCCGGCTTGCCGCCGCTCGATGCGCTCGTATTCGGCAGTCTCGGCATCGCTCTCGCGGCATCGTCCGCTGCCGCGATCAATCATGTGCTCGATCGGCGTTTCGACGCCCAGATGGCGCGCACACGCAACCGACCGCTGCCGACCGGACATGTGAACGAGCGCCAGGCGCTCGCCTATGCGGCGCTGTTGGGCACGCTTTCGATGCTGCTGCTCGTGGGATGGGTCAATGTCCTCACGGCCGTGCTCACGTTCTTCTCGCTCATCGGTTATGCGGTCGTGTACACGGTCTGGCTCAAGCACGCGACACCTCAGAACATCGTCATCGGCGGTGCCGCGGGAGCCGCCCCGCCGGTGCTCGGGTGGACCGCGGTGACCGGCAGCGTCGATCCGTACTCGCTGTTGCTCTTCCTCATCATTTTCACGTGGACGCCGCCCCATTTCTGGGCGTTGGCGATCGCGCGGCAAGACGAGTACGCGAAGGCCGGCATTCCGATGCTGCCCGTCGCGTACAGCGCCGAGTTCACACGGCTGCACATTCTTCTTTACACGATATTGCTCGTCATCGTGACGTTGCTGCCCTATCTCACGGGCATGAGCGGGCTCATCTATCTCGCGTTCGCGGTCGTGCTCGGGGGTTTCTTCCTGTATCGCGCGCTCGAGCTCAAGATGCGCAGCGATGCTCGTTTGCCCATGCGCACCTTCACGTTTTCGATCAAGTATCTCGCCTTACTGTTCGCGGGACTGCTGATCGATCACTATTTCATGATTCGGCTGGAGACTGGGGGCTGGGGGCTGTAACCGGAAGAAGGGCGCATTGGTGTTCTACCTTCAACCTATAGTCTCCCAACCACAGCCCACTCCTCAGTCATGCGCCGTACGCGCTCCCTGATCCCTTGGCTGCTGCTCGCAGTCATTGCGCTGATCGCATACGGGTCGCTTTATCCATTCAATTTCAAGGCGGATGCGATCGAAGGCGGCGTATTCAAAGCGCTCGAGCGGCTGTCGTGGGCGCGCGCCGGACGCGGCGATCGGATCGCGAACGTGCTTTTGTACTTGCCGTTCGGTTTCTGCCTTTATCTGTGGCTCGACACGCGCCTGCGCAGACGCGTGTCACTGCTCGTAGCGACCGCGCTGGGGGCGCTGTTTTCGCTCGGGATCGAGGTTGCCCAGGTGTACGTCTCCGCGCGCGTTCCGAGTCTCAAGGATCTCGCGCTCAATACGTTGGGTGCATCGCTCGGCGCGGTCGGCGGGCTCGCTTGGCGCGGCATCGGACAGCTCATACATTTGCCTGCGCGGGAGGAAGATCCAAGCCGCGACCCCGGTGCCGCGCTCGTCATTGCGACATGGCTCATCTTTCGTTTCGCACCATTCGTGCCGCAGTTCGATCTCGGAAAGCTGAAGCTTGCGCTGCAGCCGCTCTTCGAGCCGCAATGGGACGCCGTTTCGGTATTCGTCTATCTCGCCTGTTGGCTCGTCGTGAACCACGCCGCAGGCGCATTCGTACGTCGTTCGCGCCGCTTGGAGGCGTTGCTGTTGATCATCGCGGCAGTACTCGGCGGACGTTTGCTCGTCGCGAATCAAACCTTCGTGGCGGATGAGCTGTTCGCGCTGCTGCTGCTCCTGCCGTTGCTCGTCGTCATGCATTGGCTCACCCCCGATGCACGGCGCAGGCTCTTACTGGTCGCACTGGCAACCGTGCTCGCGATCGAAGGGCTCGCGCCGTTCGATTTCACTGGGCCCACATCGTCTTTCGACTTCTGGCCATTTCGGATTTGGCTCGATGCGGGCGCAACCGCGCTGCATGTCATCGATTGGACGGCGTTGCTCGGCAGATTGTTCTTGTTGACTGCCTTCTTGTGGCTCGTGCGCGAAGCGGGCGCACCGATCAACGTCTCGATCGCGATCGTCGTCGGCGCCTCGCTCGCGATCGAAACCCTGCAGCTTTGGCTCCCGGATCAGGATGCGTCGATCACGGATCCTGTCATGGCACTCGGGATGGGTCTGTTGCTACGCGCGCTCGAGCGCGCTCGAGCGCGTCGAGCGGCGCCGGGCGTTACCTTCCCACCCGCGCGCAACCGTTGAGCTCGCGACCGTTCAAGAGCGCTTTCGCCGTAAACGCGAAATACTCTCCCGACATCGAATCGCGACAGGGTTGCGAGTA
>JAAYXG010000461.1 GCA_012516015.1 Lysobacteraceae bacterium
TCGCCTAGAAAGCTGGCGCTGGTCAGAGTAGGTCCTATCGGGCACGCGGACACTTTCCAAACACATCAGATCTTCTGCATGGTCGGGATGCGCATTCTCATTCTGCCCAGCGATTAGCTTTCTCGGCGCAAGGCGCCTTTCCAGCGGCAGCTTTCTAGCGGAAGCTCTCTAGCGATAGCCCTCGCGAGGAGGGACGAGCCAATCCGTACCCGCTATGATGGTCGGTACTCCATCGAGGGTATGCCTATGTTGCGCAGATTGAGCGTTGGCCTGATCGTGATCGCTTCGTCCGCCTTCGCGCAGGTACCGGGGGAAGATCAGGTGCATGCCGTGACGCTTTCGAACGGCATGCAAGTGATCGTTTGGTCCGATCGGGACATCCCCAACGTGGCCATGTACAACTGGGTGCGCGTCGGGAGCCGCAACGAAGTACCCGGCATCACCGGGCTCGCGCATTTCTTCGAGCACATGATGTTCAACGGCACGAGCACTCGCGCTCCCGGGGAGTTCGACCGCATTCTCGAGGCCAACGGCGCGAGCAACAACGCCTATACCTCGAGCGACGTCACCGTCTATCAAAATTGGTTGCCGAGCGCTTCCCTCGAAACGATCTTCGAGCTCGAGGCCGACCGGCTGCGCAATCTGTCCTTCGACCCGCAGGTGATCGAAAGCGAGCGCGGCGTCGTCTACTCGGAACGCAGACTGAGCGTCGACGACAGCCAGTTCGGCCGGCTGGCCGAACAGGTTCAAGCCACCGCATACGTCGCCCACCCGTACAGCAATCCGACGATCGGCTGGCCATCGGATATCGAGTCGTGGACGGTCGACGATCTCAAGACATTCTTCAAACGCTACTACGCACCGAACAATTGCACGGTGATCCTCGTCGGCGATCTGGATCCGAAGCAAACGATCGCACTCGCTCGCAAGTACTTCGAACCGATCCCCTCGCAACCTCCTCCGGAACCGATCCGAACGAAAGAACCCGAGCAGCGCGGCGAGCGCCGGATCGACATCGTCGCGGAAGCGCAAACGCCGCTGTTGCAGTTTGCCTATCATGGCGTCGCAGGGTCCGACCCTCGCTTACCGGCACTCGAGCTGCTCGCGCGTATCCTCACGGACGGCGATGCATCGCGACTACACCGCGCATTGGTGGAAGAACAGAAGATCGCGATTTCCGCCGACAGTCAGATCGAGGCCGGCTTCGATCCGAGCCTCGTCTGGTTCTTCCTCGCTTTGCCTGCGGGTGCCGACACGCGTGCCGCCGAGGCGGCATTCGATGCCGAGATCGAGCGCGTGATCGCCGCCGGCGTGACGCAAGAGGAGCTCGAGCGCGCCCGCAACCAGGCGCTCGCCGATTTCTGGCGCAGCGTCACGACGATCAACGGCAAAGCGCAAGCGCTCGGCACCTATGAAGTGCTGCGAGGCGGATACGCACGCCTGTTCGATGCGCCGCAGGCGTACGAAGCGGTGACGCGCGAGCAACTACAAGAGGTCGCGACGGAGCTCCTTCGCCGCACGAACCGAACTGTCGGCGTGCTCTCCGCAGCACAACTCACTCGCGTGGAAGGAGAGGAATGATGTTCGCTTGCTCGTTCCATGTTTCCACGATGGCCGTGCGCGCGCTCATCGCATCGTTCGCATGCCTCATCGCGCCGCTCGCGCTCGCGAATGACGGCGTCAAGACACCGCCTTTCGAACGCGTCCAACTCGACAACGGAACCGTACTGCTCTTGATGGAGCGTCACGACGTTCCGCTCATCCAGTTCGACGCACGCGTGCGCGGCGGCGGTCGCCTCGATCCGAGCGGTCGTTTTGGCGTCGCCAGCCTCCTCGCCAGTCTCTTGGAAAAAGGTGCGGGCGAGCGCGATTCGCTCAGCTTCGCGCAAACCGTCGCCTCCGTGGGCGGCGCGATTCAAACCGATGCTTCGCTCGAGGCGATCGTAGTGAGCGGCTCGTTCCTCGCGCGCGATCGTAAGCTCATGGTCGAGCTGCTCGCCGACATGCTGCAGCGTCCGAGGCTCGAGGACAAAGAGCTGCAAGCGCTGCGTGCGCGACGCATCGAATTCATACGCGCCGCGAAGGATTCGGACTTATCCGCGCTCTTGTCGCTCTATGGGGATGCCGCCTTGTTCGCCGGTCATCCGTACGGCAATCCCGTCGTCGGCAGCGAAGCGAGCCTCGCACAGATCACCTCCGCGGATATTCGGAAGTTCTACGAGGAGCACGTCGGAGGCGATCGACTGATCGTGTCCGTCGCGGGCGACTTCAGCGCGCGCGAGATGAAGCGTTTGCTGACCGACGCCTTCTCGAAATGGCGTAAGGCGAAGGCGTCGCTCCCGGAAGTACCGGCGCCGAAACCCATCGCAAGTCGTCGCGTGCTCCTCGTCGATGCACCCGACTCCGTGCAATCCTATTTCTGGATCGGCAACGTCGGCGTGGCACGGAGCGATCCGCGGCGCGCTCCGCTCGACATCGTCAACACACTGTTCGGCGGGCGCTTCACGTCGATGCTCAACTCCGAGCTTCGCATTCGTACGGGACTCAGCTACGGAGCGCGCTCGCGCTTCGATCGATTGCACCTGCCGGGTGCCTGGCAGATGACCTCGTTCACTCGTACGGAAACGACGATCGAAGCGATCGACCTCGCGCTCGCCACACTCGATCGGCTGCATACGGAGGGGCTCGACGAGACGATGCTCGCCTCGAGTCAGACGTATGTGCTGGGCCAATTCCCGCTCGGGCTCGAAACCGCCGCCCAGTGGGCCGCGCAGCTCTCCACGCTCGAGCTCTACGGCTTGAGCACCAGCTACATCGATGACTACGCCCAGGCGCTGAACGCAGTGCAGCTCGCCGATACGAAGGCGGTCATCTCGGAGGTATTCCCGAAGAGCGATGAAGTTTTGCTCGTCGTGCTCGGCAAGGCCGACGCGCTGCGAGAAGGTCTGAAGAAGTACGGGCCGGTGGAGGAGATGAAGCTCTCGGATCCCGAGTGGTCGAAGCGGTGACGCATCGCATTCGGATTGTGAAGCGCGTCACAGTTGATCGCTGCAAACAATCCCGACATAGACAAAGGGCGTCAACTCATTAGACTGCGATGTCTGCGCGCACTTTTGCGCGCACGTCATCTACATGCAATACCGCCGCAGCGACTACGACGTCACGAACACCGTGCAGGTCAGTTCGGCAGAAGCCGTACGCCGCGCAGTCTCCGATCTATTCAGACAGCTCTGGCCGCATTACCCGCTCGATCGCATCGATACCGCGTTCCGCGACTTCGAGCGGCTCTTCAATGGCCAGTTCCCGGGATATTACGGCTGCGATACGGTCTACCATGATCTGCAACACTCCTTGGACGGAACGCTCGCGGTCGCGAGATTGATCAGCGGCTACGAACGCACTCACATCGCGGAAGAACGGCTCGGCCCGGAACGCGCGATCCTCGGCGTCGTCACCGCCTTGTTCCACGATGCGGGCTACATCCGACAAACGGACGATCAGACGCATCGCAACGGCGCCGAGTTCACGCTGAGCCATGTCAGCCGCAGCGCGCACTTCATCGGCCGTTATCTGCCGACGATCGGCATGGCGCAGTGGGTGCCCGTCGCAACGAAGATCGTGCACTTCACCGGCTACGAAGTGCAGTTCGATCAGATCCGCCTCGACGATCATCGCGACCGCAAGCTCGGACACTTGATCGGCACCGGCGATCTCATCGCGCAGATGTCGGATCGCTGCTATCTGGAGAAGTGCCGCGATCGCCTCTACCCGGAGTTCGTCTTGGGCGGCGTCGCCATGGCGAGCGACGACAAGGGCAACACGGCCGTGCGCTTCAGCTCGGGGCTCGACGTCCTTAGACACACGCCGCAATTCTTCGAAGAAGTTCGACGCACCCGCCTAGACGGCGAGTTCGGCTCCGTGTACATGCATCTTGAGGCCGTGTTCAACGGCCGCAACCCTTACATGGAAGCGATCCAGCGTAATCTCGACTACTTGAACGAGATTCTACGGACCGGTCGCTGGCCCATGCTCCGCCGCGACCCGCCTTGCTTCACGTGGGAACGCAACCCAGTGCAGAACATTCGTTCCCTCGTGCTGGGTCATCTGAAGCAAGTCTGGAAGAATTGAAGAGCGCGGACGCTCGCTTCTCGGCGGCGTCGCGCTAATCTACGCGGATGCCTCTCGATCCTTTCGTACACCATGCTCGATAGTGACGTGCTGCTCGGGCTCGCAGTCGCCTTTGCGGTCGGTATGCTCGTCGGCATCGAGCGCGAGCGCAGCAAGGGACAAGGGCCGGATCGGGAAATCGCCGGACTGCGTACGTTCACGCTCGCCTCGCTCGTGGGGGCGATCAGCTTCTTGCTCGGCTCCGTCGCACTGTTCGCGGTGTTCGCGCTTCTCCTCGGCCTCGTCGTTGCGGCCGGCTACCTCCGCAGCCGCGAGCACGATCCCGGCCTCACGACGGAAATTGCGTTGCTCGCGACCTTCCTGTTGGGTGGGCTCGCCATGCGCGAGCGGCAGCTCGCAGCCGCGCTCGCTGTCGCGGTGACGATCGTGCTCGCCGCGCGCACGCGTCTGCACGATTGGGTGCACAACGTATTAACCGACGATGAAGTCCGGGATGGTTTGATGCTCGCGGCCGCGGCCTTGATCATCCTGCCGCTCACGCCATCCGAGCCGGTCGATCCCTGGGGCATCGTGAGCCTTCGACAGCTGTGGCTCTTGGTCGTGCTCGTCATGGCAATCAATGCCCTCGGCTACATTGCCTTGCGTGCTTTGGGGCCTCGCATCGGCCTGTCGCTTGCCGGCCTGTTCGGCGGTTTCGTATCGAGCACGGCGACGATCGGCGCGATGGGCGCGCGCACGCGCAAGCATCCGGAGCTGCATGCCGGCGCCGTCGCGGGCGCCGCGGCCTCATCGGTCGCCACCGTCGTGCAGCTTGCCATCGTCGTCGGGCTCGTCAGCTTGTCCGTGCTCAAGGCGCTCATCCTTTCCCTGATTGCCGCCGGCCTCGCTGCCTTCGGTTACGCGACGGCATTCGCCTGGCGCAGCGCCCGGCAATTCGAGGACCGCGAGCCGCCCGCCGGCCGCCCTTTCGATCCCAAGACCGCGATCGTCTTCATGCTCATCGTCGGGGCCGCGATCTTGGTTTCGGCCGGCGCAACGCATCTGCTCGGAGATCAAGGTCTCATTATCGCGAGCGGCCTTGCGGGATTCGCCGACACGCACGCTGCGGCGATCTCCGCCGCAACGCTCGCAGCCGGCGAGAAAACCTCGACGCAGTACTCGACGC
Source organism: Lysobacteraceae bacterium (assembly GCA_012516015.1). Taxonomy (GTDB): domain Bacteria; phylum Pseudomonadota; class Gammaproteobacteria; order Steroidobacterales; family Steroidobacteraceae; genus Steroidobacter. The sequence goes on from JAAYXG010000461.1 coordinate 5,294, forward strand.
TCGCAATCTTGGTCGCCTTCAGTACGAATGCCGTGAGCAAATCGATCGTCGCGTTCTCCATGGGCAACCGACAATACGCGCTCGAGCTGTTGCCCGGCCTGCTGCTCATGGTGGCCGGCGCCTGGGCGGGATGGTTCGCCCTGCAGTGGCTCGGCTGACTTATTCGATCGAGCAAAGCGACGCGGTATCCATGAAATTTCACGCGCTCAACAAACGTTTCCAGGGCAAGCGCGCGTTCATCACCGGTGCGGGCAGCGGACTCGGGCTCGCCATAGCACGGGCGCTTGCAAGCGACGGCTGGGCGCTCGGCCTGTTCGACCGCAATCTCGAACGACTCGCTGTCGTCGAAGCCGACCTTTCGACTTCAGGCTTTTCCGTGCTTGCCTACCCGGGCGACGTCACTCAGGCGGATGAGCTCACGGTCGCCGTCAACTCCTTTGCGAGCTCGAACGACGGCCTCGACATCATGATCAACAACGCCGGCGTTGCCACAGCGGGTACGCTCATGGAAGTGCCGGCCGAAGATTGGCAAGCGGCGATCGATACGAACGTGATGGGCGTCATTCACGGCTGCCGGGCCGCGATTCCTCACTTGCAGCGAAACGGCACGGGACTGCTCATCAATATCTCGAGCGCCGCGGCGTTCGGCTCCGCGCCGGGCATGATCCCATACAACGCGACGAAGGCCGCCGTGCTCTCGGTCAGCGAATCGTTGATGGGTGAGCTGCGCGAGATCGGCACGCAAGTTTCCGTCGTCATGCCGACGTTCTTCCAGAGCAACCTGCTCGATTCGTTCCGCGGCCCGGCGGAAACCCGCAACAAGGCATCGGAGCTCATTCGCACGTCGAGGTATACGGCGGAAGCGATCGCACGCGATCTATTGATCGCCGCGGGCAAGGGCAAAACGCACATCGTGCTGCCGCGTTCGGCACGATGGTTGTGGACGATCAAACGCCTCATGCCGAGCTTCTTTCTCAACACGTTGTTGCCGACCGCGGCCCGGCTGCGCTAGGCAGCTACTGCGGAGAGCTAGCGCTAGAGGGCTATCGCTAGACGGATCTTTCTTGACCAGCGCCAGCTTTCCAGGCGAGGGACGCAGCCATTCCAGCGGCAGCTTTCTAGCGATACCTTTCGTGAGCCTGCCCGTCTAGCGGCGGGGCGGCGGATCGATCGACAGCAGGTAGCGTGTATAGATCTCCGGCAGTCGCATCAGCACGTGCGGCTTGCCTTCGATGTCGCTCTCTTCGAGCACGTGTCGCAGCATCGACAAGCTCAATGACTCGAGCGCGGGAAGCGCGACCGGCGCATAGCTCAAATGCCACGGTTCCGGACTCACACCGCCGCGCTCGGTACGGTACGGGCGGAAGAAACCGAACTCGTGCATGCGCCGATCGAGCCAATCGGCGAGCTTCTCGAAGCGCCCCCCTTGCGCGTACTCGCTCGGCACCAACTCGACTTTGTCGCCGGGCCGAATCGCCGCCGCATCCACGACGTCGACGTCGCTTCCCCAATGATGGCGGCTGCCGCCGGGAAGGGCCGACCAGCACAAGATCGCGTCGATCGCTTGCGAGTCGTCGAGTTGCTCGCGCTCGAGCAAGCGACCCTCTCGATCGTACAGAGGCCGCTCCCCGCGCCACTTGCTGTTCCAGATCGCAACTTGTGTCGCAAAATCGCGAAAGCTCGAGCGAGCCTGAAGGTCGATTCCGTCCGCGCTCGCCGCATCCCGCATCGCAAGCCAGGAAGCGACGACCTCGTAGTGAAGCGTACAAGGGGGTTCTACGATGTCGACGACGTGAGTACGAGCGCGCCCCGTCAGTTCGAGTTCATTCATCTAAGCGGCGGCCTTGTTGAACGGTGAAGTCTGAAGCGATCTTTGTTTCTGCCCGGATCCCCATTCTGCAACGGGATACGAGAGACTCGAAGAGCCTTCTAGTATGTCAAAAAACCCGACATCGGGCGCGTGCGCCGTTGTGACCAAAACGCGAGTATGATCGTGATCGCCGGGCGTCGGTGAACCACGGTAGGGTCGACACTTGAGCCGGCCATCCACGCGACGGATCGACAACGTGCCTCAACAAAAAATCGCGGCGTTGAATTGGGGCACTTCGACATACCCTATAAACATGCCGCGGAGTATGCGGTGAAATCGCGCGGCCTCAAATACAAGCTGATCTCGATTGCGATCGCCGCTGGCCTCTGCATTTCGGCAACGCTGTTCGCGCTCGAATACATCGAGTACCGAAAGGCCGCGGCGGCCCGCGGCGTGCAGGGCGAGCAATCGTTGCTTGCAGCCGAATCCGGACGTCTGGAAATGCTGGCGAGCGACCTGGCCGCCGCGAACGCAGCGACGCTCGAAGGCGCGCTCAGCTTCGACGAGCGGAACACGATCGAGCAAACGGTCCAGGCGATGCTGGAGAATCCCTCGGTCGTGGCGGTCACGGTCTATGCAGCGGACGGCGCGATCGTGCTCCAGCGTACGCGCGCGGATGTTTGGAGCCAGACGCTCGCGCCTGAAGAACGACGTACGGTGAAGCGCTCGCTGGGTGCGCTACACGCGGTCGGCGCGATCGAAATCACCGTCGGCAGGCCCGGTCTACTCGCATCCGGTCACGCGCTTCGGGCGCAGCTCGAGCAAGTCGAGCGGGAAGACTTCAACCGCTGGATGTGGATCATCGCCGTCGCAGGCGGCGTGATCACGGCGCTCCTCGCCGGCGTCGCGTGGATACTCGCACGCCGCCTCGAACGCCCGATCGTCGAGTTGATTCGCTCCGCGGAAAGAATCGGCGAGGGCAACTACACACAGCCGCACAAGGTGACGAGCAACGACGAAATTGCCGATCTCGAGCTGGCGCTCGATCGCATGCGCCAGAACCTGCAGCAGACGACGATCACGAAGAACTATCTCACGACGGTTCTCAACAGCATGAACGATGCGGTGCTCGTCACGGCGCCGGACGGCGCGATCAAGCGCATCAACGAAGCCGCCGTACGGCTGTTCGGCTACAGCGAGGAAGAGCTCGCCGGAAGACAGTTCGCATCGCTCCTCACCGAAGGCGAGCAGGCTGGGTTCTCGATGCAACGAGCGGGCACCGAGACGCGCGAGGCGGTCATCTCGACGCGCGCGGGACAAACGATACCCGTATCGCTTTCGGGCTCGCCGATCACCGCGGACGATCCGCAGTTCCAAGGAACGATTTTCGTCGTCCGCAACATCACCGATCGCAAGCGCGCCGAGCGCAGGATCCGCTATCTCGCTCGCTACGATGCGCTGACGAAGGTGCCGAATCGCATGCAGTTCCAGCACATGCTGCAGCAGGCGATCGCGCGCGCGCGTCGCGCCGACCGCAGCATCGTGCTTCTCTATCTCGACATGGATCGGTTCAAGGAGATCAACGACACCTTCGGTCACTCGGCGGGCGATCGTACGCTCGAAGTGCTGAGCGAGCGGCTCACGCGCATCCTGCCTCGCGAAGCGGTCGTCGGACGGCTTGCGGGAGACGAGTTCGGCCTGTTCATCGAAGGCTTTGCCGAGTCCGAGGATGAGCGCGCGCAAGCGGCGAATCTCGCCCGCATGGTGCTCGCGGAAGTCTGCAAGGCGTATTACGTCGATCAACAAGAGGTCTTCCTGACGGCGAGCGTCGGCATCGCGTTTTGTCCGAAGGACGCCGAGAACGTGATCGACCTCATCCGCAACGCCGATGCGGCGATGTACCACTCCAAGCAAAACGGCGGCAACAACTTCGCGTTCTACTCGCCGGAGATGAACGCCGCGGCGGTCGAACGTTTGATGTTGAAGAGCAAGCTTCGCCGCGCGCTCGAGCGCGACGAGCTCATGATGTTCTACCAGCCCAAAGTGGATCTGCGCGACGGGCGCATCGTCGGTGCGGAAGCGCTCTTGCGTTGGCGCTTACCGGGCCATGGCGACATCCCGCCGTCGCAGTTCATTCCGCTCGCCGAGGAAACGACCCTCATTCTCGGCATCGGCGAGTGGGTATTGAATCGCGTGTGCGCGGACTATCGGCGCTGGACGGAGAAGATTCAGAACCCCGGACGCGTCTCGATCAATCTCTCGCTCAAGCAGCTGCGGCAAGCGAGCTTCATCCCGCGCTGCAAGTCCGTCTTCAGGCGGCATGGCGTCTCCCCGACCTGCTTCGAGCTCGAGATCACGGAAACGACGTTGATGGTCGATCCGAAGCGTACGGTCAAGCTGCTGGACGAGCTGTATGCGATGGGTCTGCATTTGTCGATCGACGATTTCGGCACCGGCTACTCGTCGTTGAGCGCACTTCAGCAGTTTCCGATCGGCACGCTCAAGATCGATCAGTCGTTCGTACGCGATGCGTCGATCAATTCCGACGATGCAACGATCGTGCGCACGATCATCGACATGGGCAAGGCGCTCGAAGTCGAAGTCGTCGCGGAAGGCGTCGAGAACGAAGAGCAGTTCGCCTTCCTACGCAGCCGCGGCTGCCACTACGGGCAGGGCCGACTGTTTGGCGATGCGATGAGCGCGGATGAATTCTTCCAGCTGCTCGTTGCGCAGCAAGCCGGAAGAGCGAAGGTCAGCGAGCTCTTCGCCTCGTAGCGCTTGGCTAGTGACTAGTGACTCGCGGTTCGCAGGAAGTGCACTTGCGGCGGCTAGCGGGGATATGAGGCGTCCCTTCAAGAGACAGTCGCGGTAGCGTTCTTGCGACCCGCGAATCACGAGTCACGAATCACTAGTAAATCTTCACGCCGCCGAACTTATTCCGAATCTTGCGAGCGAGCGTTTGATAGCCCGCCGCGTAGCCGGCTCCGCCGATGAGTATCGCGAACGGTGCCCAGAGCCAGGCTAGACCGAATCCTTCTTTGGCACGTGCGGCGGCCTCCTCGGCTCGCGCCTGTTCCACGGCTTGTTGCTGCTGACGCTCGACTTCGGCTGCCGCCTTGCTGGCCGCTGCTTTCAAACTGGCGATCTCGCCCTGAAGCGCCTCGTTCTGCTTCTTGAGCTCGTCGATCTGCGCCTTGAGCGCACCCTCCGCCTTCTGCGCAGCCGCCTTCTGCTCTTTCTCCAATGCGCGTAAACGCAGGAGCGCCGGGATTTCCGAGGTCAAATAATCCGCGCCGACCCAACCTTCGCGCCCGTCGCCGAGGCGCACGAGCATGAAGTTGCCGAGCTGCTCCAGCATCTCGACGCGATCGCCCGTTTCGAGCGTCGCGAGGCTTTCGCTGTCCTCGCTCGGTTCCGAGTACACGTTCAACACGAGCTTGTCTGCGACGTACATCTGCTCCGCCGCAGCGGCGGTCGCCATCAGCGCGATGGCACTCGCACAGAGCGCCAGCCAGGCATCGGTCGATCTCATAGGCTGAATTCTCCGTCTTCAGGGCCGCTGCCCCTGCTCGCGGGTTCGTTAGACGACGAGCGAGTCTACCCCCTAGCCGCTCGAGCACGAACCCCACCGCGTTCTCAGAACCGGCAATTCAGGCTTTTCACGCGCGGGAAAACACCCACTGACGGGGCCCCAGGCAGACGCTAGGCTTTCGATCCGAGCTCACTCGTTCTCGTACATCCGCTTGAACTCATCGCGCCTCATCTCGCGCCGCGAAGCCCTCATCGGCGGGGTGTGTCTGTGCTGCTCGCCGATGCTGAGCCGCGCGGCGGAGCGGGCACCGATCGCGTTCGATGAGATCGCACCTGGTGTTCACGTGCGTCGCGGCGTCCACGAGGATGCTACGGCGCACAATCTCGATGCCATCGCGAATGTCGGTTTCGTCGTGGGCAGCGACGCCGTCGCGGTCATGGACCCCGGCGGGAGCCTCGCGGACGGCGAGCGGCTCCGTCGACATATTCGGAGCACGACGTCTCGACCCATCCGCTACGTAGTCATGTCGCACGTGCATCCCGACCATATCTTCGGCGCGGACGCATTCTCGCGCGATGAGCCCACCTTCGTGGGGCACGCGGACCTGCCGCGGGCACTCGCCGCACGCGGCGAGTACTACCGTGCGCGGCTTGCGGACGTCCTCGGCGCAGACAAGGTTGGACGGATCGTGCAGCCCACGATGATCGTGAAGGAGCGAGCGAAGCTCGATCTGGGAGATCGCATCCTCGAGCTCACCGCACATCCGCTCGCCCATACGGACAATGATTTGAGCGCGTTCGATACACGCACGAAGACACTGTTCGCGTCGGACCTCTTGTTCGTCGATCGCGTTCCATCCCTGGACGGCAGTCTGAAGGGGTGGCTCGAGGAGCTGAGCGCGCTCGGCACACGCGGTGCTGACCGAGTCGTACCGGGGCATGGCCCGGCAAGCGTCGATTTCGCGTCAGCCTCTCGCGCTCTCGAACGCTACCTCACGGCGTTGTTGCGCGAGACGCGCCAGGCGATTGCCGACGGGATTGGAATAGAAGCCGCACCCGAATCCGTTGCGGTCGGCGAGCGAGCGCGATGGAGACTTTTCGACGACTATCATGGTCACA
>JAAYXG010000462.1 GCA_012516015.1 Lysobacteraceae bacterium
GGCAGCGGGAGCTGCTCTGACTGTCCCCTGTCCCCTGGTCATTGCCCCCTGAGCGCGTTCGTCGCGCTAGATTCCTGCGCGTCGCCCATCCACATACATCACGAGCCGCTGACCGGGCCTGATGATGCTGCGTGCCGTCAGGTCGTTCCAGCTCAGCAGGTCGCTGAGACGCACGCTGAACTGGCTCGCGATGCGCGACAACGTATCGCCTGAGCGAACGACGTAGGTGACAGACTGCGAGACGCTTCCGGCATCTGCGGACGCGAGCCGAGCTTTGCCCGGGATCGACAACACTTGACCGATGGACAACGTGCTGTCGCGCGAGATGCCGTTCAAGCTCGCGAGCCGATCGACGCTCGTGCCGTGCGCGCGGGCGATGCTCCACAGCGTCTCCCCGCGACGAACGACATGGCGATTCGAAGGACTACGCGGGCGCGCTACCGGCTCGTTCGCCATTGAGGCGAGGCTGGCAGCGCGGTTCGCCTCGCCGGCACGAGGTGCAGCCGCGATCAAGAGATCCTGGCCGGGGTGAATGAGCGAGCCGCGAATCTTGTTCGAAGCGCGCAGCGCAGCGAGCGAAATTCCGTACTTATTCGCGATGGCGCCGAGCGTGTCGCCCTTGCGCACGCGATGATAGACGACGCGAACCCGCTCTTCGGGCGGCAACGCGGCAACCCTTTCGGCGAACCGTGCCGCGTTCGCGGTCGGCACGAGCAAGTAGTGCGGACCGTCCGGATCGGTGACCCAGTGATTGAATGCCGGGTTGAGCGCAAGCAACTCTTCCTTCGGCAGCTCCGCGAGCTCGGCGGCAAGGTTCAGGTCGATCTGGGCGGCGACGTCCACCTTCTCGAAGAACGGCTCGTTCGGGATCGGCGCGAACTCGAGCCCATGGGCAGCCGGGTCGGCGACGATTCGGCGCATCGCGAGCAGCTTCGGAACGTAGGCGCGAGTTTCGCGCGGAAGCCTGAGACTGAAAAAATCGGTCGGCTTACCCGCCTCGAGATTGCGCCGAATCGCGCGCGCAACGTTCGCTTCGCCGGTATTGTATGCCGCGACCGCGAGCAGCCAGTCGCCGTTGAATTCATTCGCCAGGAATTCCAAGTAGTCGAGCGCGGCGGTCGTGGCCGCGAGCACATCGCGGCGACCGTCGTAGTACCAGTTCTGCTTGAGCCCGTAGCGGCGACCGGTGCTCGGAATGAACTGCCACAAGCCGGACGCTCGAGCGCGCGAATAGGCGACGGGGTTGAAAGCGCTTTCGACGACGGGCAGCAGCGCGAGCTCCATCGGCATGTCGCGCGCTTCGATCTCGTTGACGATGTGATACAGGTAGCGCTCGCCGCGCTTGAAGGTGCGATCGAGATATGCCGGGTGGCGGGCGAACCAGCTTTGTTCCTTGTCGATCGACGGATCGTCGACATCTTCCAATGCGAAGCCGTCGCGTATGCGTTCGAACAGGTCGCTCGGTGCGGGAAGGGTTGGGGGCGTAGCGCCGAGTTGGCGGACGAGCGGGGGATCGGATTCGGTTTGGGCATCGAGGGTTTCGATCGCCTCCTCGATCTGCGTCGGGCCTGACGTGCCGATCAAGGCTTCGTCGAGCTTTCCGACGAGGGCCGCCGCCTTTTCGGAATCGAGGGGATAGTCGTCGTCGACCTCGGGCGTGCTCGTACAGCCCACGGCAAAGGCGGTGAGCGCTATCAGTAGAGCCGTCGCGCGGGCCCTTACCGTGCCTGGTTTATTCGTCATCGACCGACCCCTACGCGCGCGGGCATTGGCCCGGTGCGTTCAAAGATTCCAAAAGGGAATCGAGATCGATCCCAATGACACTTGCCCGAGCATCAACTCGACCATCGACGGTTGACCGCTCGCAGGGCCGGCCTGTCTAAACGGTCAGTTGTCAACGCGCCAACGAGCGCCATTCGGATCAATCCCGATCTACAATCTTCCTTCCATTTAGCCCGTAAATCCGTCTTTCCACTCGCGAATGACGGCAAAGACTTCGATGTGATTCTGTAACCTGCGGCCTGCTTTCGCTTCCGCGGCTTGCTTCACACTCTGCCGATCACAGCGTAGGAAGGGATTCACATTCCTCTCACGCCTCATGGTGGATGGCACCGTCGCCTCACCCCGGGTGCGACGTTCCCGACATTCTTCGAGGTACTCAACGCTCTGTTCGTTCTCGGGTTCGACGGCGAGCGCGAACTTGAGATTGCTGACCGTGTACTCGTGTCCGCAATAGACCTTCGTGTCGTCGGGAAGGGCCGCGAGCTTGGCAAGCGACCGTGTCATTTGTTCCGGGGTGCCCTCGAATAGCCGCCCGCATCCGGCGCTGAACAGCGTATCGCCGGAAAAGAGGGCGCCGTGACCCACATAGGCAATGTGGCCCTTCGTGTGGCCGGGCACATCGAGCACCTTGAATTCCAAGCCGAGCTCGGGAAACCTGGCTGTGTCTCCTTCCCGCAACGGCTGTGCCGGTTCAGGTACTTTTTCGCCTGCGGGACCGAACACAGGAATTCGGCGCTCCCGCGACAGCGCGGCTACTCCGCCCACGTGATCGGCGTGTCGGTGCGTCAGCAGGATCCCGGCAAGCTCGAGTCCATTCGCCATCGCTTCTTCGACAGGTTGTGCATCGCCAGGATCGACGGCCACCACGCGTCTGTCGTCCAGGGGCGAGTGGATGAGCCAGATGTAATTGTCTGCGAACGCGCGAACGTGCGAGACCTTCAGCATTGCGAGATGGAGCCACTGCGAAATCGCAGCTTATAACCCGCGTCGTGATGCATGGGCAAGCCGTCGCCGCGAACTACAGGTCTCGCGTATGGCGGCCTTCTGACTGCCCGCGAACCACTAACCGCCTCCGCGAGTGAACCGCTGGCGGCTCCAGAAGCGTTATGCTTCTCGATATGACCCAGTTTTCTGCATCGGACCTGCATGCTTGGCTGCGCTCGCCGCTCGGGCAGCGCGTCTACGCACTCGAGCGCAAGCTTGCCGCCGAGGCGCTGGCTCAGGTGTTCGGGTGGCAGTTGCTGCAGATCGGGCTGTGGGGTGAGGACGATGGGCTCATCTCGGAAGCACGGACGCAGCGGCGGACTGTGCTTGCGTGGCACGGGGACCGCGAAGGAACACATCAAGCCCACATTCGCTCTCGCACGGACGCGCTTGCCATCGCATCGGACTCCGTCGATGCCGTCGTGCTGCCCCATACGCTCGAGTACGAGCCCGATCCGCACGAGCTGCTTCGTGAGGTCGAGCGAATCTTGTCGGGCGAAGGTCATCTCATCGTGTTCGGCTTTCGCTCGCTCTCGAGTTGGGGCGTGCGCCATCTCTTCGCGCGCGACGGATTTCCACCCGGCTTGGAGCGCATGATCGGCGAAGGGCGCTTGAAGGATTGGCTCAAACTGCTTGGTTTCGAGATCGTCGATGCGCAACGTTATTTGTTCGCGTTGCCTTGGGGATCCGCGGCGCCCTCCGCGCACAACTTCTTCGAAAGGGTCGGGCGACGCCTCTGGCCGCTCTTCGCGGGCGGCTACCTACTCAAAGCCCGCAAGCGCGTCTACGCGCTCACTCCCATCCGCCCGAGCTGGAAGCGCCTGCGCCCGAAAGTCGTTGGAGGCTTGATCGAACCGACGACGCGGGGAAGAAGTGGGTAGTGATTTGCGGTTCGCGGTTGGCAAGAGAGCAGTTGGTTCGACATGCTGCCGGTGACGAGAGCGAGTAAGATCGCTCACTTCGCCGGCACGACCGACTCGAGCTAGCGCCGACTCCTAACCTCTTCCCGTACAGTGACAGAAGCTCCAGCCTCCAGCCGCCAGTCTCAAGGCGCGCGCAACGTAGCGCGTGTCACTATCTATACCGACGGCGCGTGCCGAGGTAACCCGGGACCGGGGGGATGGGGCGCCGTACTGATCGCGGGAGAACATGAGAAAGAGCTCAGCGGCGGAGAGCCCCTGACAACGAACAATCGCATGGAGCTCACCGCTGCGATCCGCGCGCTCGCCGCGCTCAAGCGTCCTTGCGCAGTGTCGCTCTACACAGACTCCCAGTACGTCCGCAAGGGCATCACGGAATGGTTGCCGCAATGGAAGCGGCGCGACTGGCGCACGGCCGACCGCAAGCCGGTGAAGAACGTGGATCTTTGGCAAGCGCTCGAACGCGAGATCGAGCGTCATCGAATCGACTGGCATTGGGTAAAAGGCCACGCCGGCAATCCGGGGAACGAACGCGCGGACCAGCTCGCGAACGAAGCAATTGACCAGATGCTTCGCAAGTGAATGGCGGACGGCGGACAGCGGACGGTGACAGACTAAAGATCGCTTGGCTTTGTTGAGCTTACGCGCTCCGTTCCGGCTCTTGATTCTGTACACTGTCCGCCGTCCGCTGTTCACCGAACCGCTGTTCACCGAAGCAATGGATTTCATCGACCTAAAGACCCAATACCAGCGGATTCGCGAGTCCGTGAATGCGCGCATTCAGCGCGTGCTCGATCATGGGCAGTACATCCTGGGTAGCGAAACGGTCGAGCTCGAACAGAAACTCGCGGAGTACGTAGGGGCGAAACACTGCATCGGCGCATCGAGCGGGACAGATACGCTGCTCATTGCATTGATGGCATACGGTATCGGGCCCGGCGATGAGGTCATCACATCGCCCTTCACGTTCATCGCGACGGGCGAGATGATCTTGCTTGCCGGGGCGAAGCCGGTCTTCGTCGACATCGATGCGCGCACCTACAACTTGGATCCGAATTTGCTCGAGCGCGCGATTACGCCCCGTACGAAGGCGATCATGCCGGTGTCGCTCTACGGGCAATGTGCGGACTTCGATGCGATCAACGAAATTGCGAAGCGACACAAGCTTCCCGTGATCGAGGACGGCGCGCAGAGCTTCGGCGCGCGTTACAAGAGCCGGAAATCGTGCGCACTGTCCGAAATCGGATCGACATCGTTCTTTCCCTCGAAGCCGCTCGGCGCCTACGGGGACGGCGGGGCGCTGTTCACGGACGACGACGAGCTGGCGAAGGTGATGCGTGAGATTCGCGTACACGGACAGGATCGCCGCTACCATCATCCTCGGCTCGGCATCAACGGCCGTCTGGATACGCTGCAAGCGGCCGTGCTGCTGGCAAAGATGGAGATCTTCGAGGACGAGGTCGAAGCGCGGGGTCGAATCGGCGCACGCTACAGCGAGCTGATCAACGATGCGTTCAAAGATGTCACGGATACCAAGCAACAAGTGACCACTCCGTATGTGGCGCCGGAATGCACGAGCGTGTACGCGCAGTACACGATCGAAGTGGAGGCGCGGGCAAAGGTCGAGGCGGGGCTCAAGGCGCGCGGCATCCCAACAGCCGTGCACTATCCGGTGCCGCTGCACTTCCAACCCGTCTTCGCGAGCTTGGGGCAGGGGCCGGGGAGTTTCCCCGTGGCCGAGAAGGCAGCATCACGGGTGCTGAGTCTGCCCATGCATCCTTATCTCAGCGAAGCTCAACAGGCGAACGTCGTCGAAGCGCTGTTTGCAGCCGTGACCGGCGCCTAGGCGGCAGTGCCGAGCGGTTGGTGATTGGCGGGTCGCGGTTCCTCACGGCGCGACGAGCGCGCATCTGCGGACAGGGGCCAGCGAGTGGCGGGTGAGAGAACGATCGCCGTTAGCGGTTCGCGGTCGAAAGAGCGCCGCGCGCACAGCGATAGGAACGACTGCTTGAGGTAAGATGTCGTGCAAAGAGTCGGCATGCTGCGAATTCCGAGCGAACCGCTTCAGTAAATGCGTCAAGTCATCCTCGACACCGAAACAACGGGTCTGGAACCGGAGCAGGGCCATCGCATCATCGAAATCGGCTGCGTCGAGCTCGTCAATCGCCGTAAGACCGGGCGAACCTTCCATCGCTACTTGAGACCGGACCGCGAGGTGGACTGGGGTGCGCTCCAGGTCCACGGCATCACGAACGAGTTCCTGGCGCAACAGCCGCGCTTCGCGGACGTCGCCGACGAGTTGCTCGAATTCATCGCCGGTAGCGAGCTCATCATCCACAACGCCGCGTTCGACGTCGCGTTCCTGGATGCCGAGCTCAAACGCTTGCCGGGCACGCCTCGCCTCGTGCACGAGCTCTGCCGCATCACCGACACATTGCCGCTCGCGCGGCAAATGCATCCGGGACAGCGCAACAGCCTCGATGCGCTGTGCAAACGGTACGGCGTCGATAATTCGCGCCGCGAGCTGCACGGCGCGCTGCTCGACGCGCAGATCCTCTGCGATGTCTATCTTGCGATGACGGGCGGTCAGACCGCGCTTGTACTGGGCGAGGACGACGAACCTCATCTGCACACGTCCTTCGAGCCCGTCGCAGCCGCAGCTCGCGTTGTCGGCGCCTTGCGAGTCATACGCGCGACCGAGGAGGAGCTCACCGCCCACGAACGTGTGCTCGACATCATTGACAAGGCGAGTGGCGGTAGGACGCTATGGAGAGCCGAACCGGCCGCGACCAGCGGATAGCGGTTTGGGCGTGCGGGCCCTCGGTAGCGTAGGCGATGCGGGGCAAGCGCTCGCACAGTGACCGATCTCTCTATTCCCAGGCCTTATCTATGGCATGCTTCGCTCCCTCGCGCGGGTTTCTGGAAGCCGTGTCGGCTGCCTATACAAAAAGGCGGGTAAGAGAAGGCGCGCCCAGTCGTGAGACGCACCATTCATCGACTGCCGACGCGCGACAGCCCTTGGCGTAGCTAATCGATGTCGATGAGTAGGGCCGATTTCGACTCCGAAAGGACACTATGACTTCACTCAACCTCAAAAACTGCAAGATCGGTGTCGTTGGACTCGGCTATGTCGGGCTGCCTCTAGCGGTGGAGTTCGGCAAGCACTACAAAACGGTCGGGTTCGACATCAAGCCCTCGCGCGTCGCGGAGCTCAAGAAGGGCAGGGACAGCACGCTCGAAGTCGACAGATCGGAGCTGCGCTCAGCCAAGCATCTCAGCTACTCGACGAACCTCAAGGATCTGCGCAAGTGCAACGTGTTCATCGTCACGGTGCCCACGCCGATCGACGGGTACAAGCGTCCGGACTTGAAGCCGATCGAAGGCGCAAGTGAGCTCATCGCAAAGGTCTTGAAGGCGGGCGACGTCGTGATCTACGAGTCGACCGTGTACCCGGGCTGCACGGAGGAGGTCGCCGTGCCGATTCTCGAGCGTGTGTCCGGGCTCAAGTTCAACAAGGATTTCTTCGCGGGCTACAGTCCGGAGCGCATCAATCCCGGCGATAAGCAGCATCGCCTGACGACGATCAAGAAGATCACGTCCGGATCGACACCCGAGGTGGCCGATTTCGTCGACTCGCTCTACGCGAGCATCGTTACGGCAGGGACGCACAAAGCGTCCAGCATCTGTGTCGCGGAGGCGGCAAAGGTCATCGAGAACACGCAGCGCGACGTGAATATCGCCCTCATCAACGAGCTCGCGCTGATTTTCAATCGACTTGGGATCGATACCGAAGAAGTCTTGCGGGCGGCGGGCACGAAGTGGAACTTTTTGCCGTTTCGGCCGGGTCTCGTCGGCGGTCACTGTATCGGCGTCGATCCGTACTATCTGACGCACAAAGCGCAAGAGATCGGCTATCACCCCGAGATGATCCTCGCCGGTCGCCGCATCAACGACAACATGGCGCTCTATGTCGCCGAGCGCGTCACGCAGCTGATGATCAAGAAGCGCATCCATGTGAAGGGTTCGCGCATCTTGATGATGGGTCTGACGTTCAAGGAGAACTGTCCGGACCTGCGTAACTCCAAAGTGGCGGACGTCGTGCGCGAGCTCGAGAGTTACGGCGCGAAGGTCGATGTGTACGATCCGTGGGTCGACACTGCGGAAGCCGAGCACGAGTATGGAATTCGCCCGATCCGAAAGCCCGCAAAGGGGCGCTACGACGCGATCGTGCTCGGCGTCGCGCACGACGAGTTCAAGAAGATGGGCGTCAAGACGATCCGCAGCTTCGCGAAGCGTCCGCACGTACTCTACGACATCAAGTACGTGTTCGCGGCGAAGGATGTCGACGGAAGGCTTTGAGAAGAAGCCGCTGGCGATCAGCGGTTCGCGGTTGGCTCGGAACGACTTCGCGCGATCTTCCGCGTCAGCGGAGCGCAGGCATTCGCGTGGGCCTCACGATGAGCGAAGGCGAGCCTGCAGATCAGGCCGTCCAGCAGCCTGCCGACTTCTGCAATGTTCTCCAAGCCGGCTTGGTCCGCGGACAGAAAGCCTTGCTCGAGCACGATCATCATCTGCGTTTCGAGCTCTGCGAGCGAGGCGCGCGAGACACCAAGGAGCTGCAGGAACTCCGTCCGGTTCTTTCGCGCCGCGCCTTCGGCGATGTTGGTCGGGATGGAGAGGGCCGCGCGACGCATCTGCGCGCATAACCCTGAGCGCTCGTCCGAGGGGAGCTGCCGTGTGGCGGCGTATATCGCGGTCGCGAGAGCAACGGCTTTCTGCCACACAATCAGATCCTTGTGACTCTCGATGTTGCCCATAGCATGTTCCTGGCCTGCAGCACGCGACATGGTATGGGCGGTGCATTACCATTGGCGGCCAATAACTGCGCATATGAGTGGAAATCGTGCGCTCCGGACCAACCGCTAACCGCTAACCGCCATCCGCTTCATGAAAATCTTAGTCACCGGCGCCGCCGGCTTCATCGGCTTCCACACGGCTCAGATCCTGCTCGCGCGAGGGGATGAGGTCGTCGGGCTCGACAACCTCAACGACTACTACGACGTGCGGCTCAAGGAGGCGCGGCTCGACATCCTGAAGCGCTCGCCGAACTTCCGCTTCGTCAAGCTGGATCTTGCCGATCGCAGCGGCATGGCCGAGCTGTTCGCCAAAGAGAAGTTTCAGCGAGTAATCAACTTGGCCGCACAGGCGGGCGTTCGTTACTCCATCCAGAATCCGCTTGCGTACATCGACAGTAACGTCGTCGGCTTCGCGAACATCTTGGAAGGCTGTCGCCACAACGGGGTCGAGCATTTGTGCTACGCATCGACGAGCTCCGTCTACGGCGCGAACACGAAGATGCCGTTTTCGGTCCATCAGAACGTCGATCATCCGCTCTCGTTCTACGCGGCCACGAAGAAGGCCAACGAGCTGATGGCACA
>JAAYXG010000463.1 GCA_012516015.1 Lysobacteraceae bacterium
ACGCGAATCGCTCCGCGCAGTACGCCTTGAGTCTGTCGTTCGGATTCGGCGGGAGCAATTGCGTGCTCGCATTGGCGGCGGACGATGCGAAGGTGAGCGGGTGACGATGCAAGACTTGCCGACGCTGTATCTCGAAGGCATCTCGCTCTGGTCTCCCCGCACGCCGGACTGGCAGCAGGCGAAGCGCGTCATTCGCGGCGAATGCGCGCCGCACGCGACGAAGTCGCCTCGCCCGAGCACGACGCTACTGCCTCCGACGGAACGCCGCCGCATTCCGGACACGGTCGCGATTGCGCTCGAAGTCGCCGCGCGCGCATGCGAGATGTCGCAGCGAGATCCAGCGGAGCTGCCGTCCGTGTTCGCATCGACGCACGGCGATACGGCAATCAGCGATTACATGTGCGCGACGCTTGCGGCTACGCCGAACCTGATCTCGCCGACGAAATTCCACAACTCCGTACACAATGCGGCGGCCGGTTATTGGACGATCGCAGTACGAAGCTTTGCGCCCTACACCGCCCTCAGCGCGTACGAGAACACGTTCGCGAGCGGGTTGCTCGAGGCGGCTATGCAAGCGGTCTGCGAGCGCTCGCCCGTGCTGTTCGTAGCCTACGACATCGAGGCGGTCGGTCCCCTCGCGACGATATTGAATTGCTCGGGCTCGCTCGGTATCGGCATGGTGATCTCGACGGATGCGCCGCGCAGCGGTGCGCGATCGATGCGTCTTAGAATGCGCGGCGCGCCAGCGGATGCGCGCGTGCAACCGACGCCCGCTTGCACGCCTGCGGCCGAGCTCGTTGCCGGAAACACGCTGGCCGCCGCGTTCCCGTTCGTCGAGCGGCTCGCGATGGATGCGCCGGGCTCGGTGACGCTCGCGCTCGGCGCGCGTTGCGCGCTCGAGATCGAGATTTCTTGATGGACGGAGGAGCCGCGCGGCTCGCGATCGTCGGCGGAGGCTTGGCAGGGCTGACGCTTGCGATTCAGTTGCGGCGAGCGCTGCCCGATCTCGATATTCACGTCTTCGAGCGCAGGCGCCATCCCGTTCCCGAGGCGGCGTACAAGGTCGGCGAATCGACGGTCGAAATCGGCGCGAACTACTTCGACACCGTTCTGGGTCTCGCGGAACACCTAGCGACTCGACAACTGAAGAAGTTCGGATTTCGTTTCTTTTTCTCGGACCGCCGCGTGGATGTCGATGCGACGCTCGAGCTTGGCGCGAGCCGGTATCTCGCCGCGCCCGCGTATCAGCTCGACCGGGGCATTTTCGAGAACTACCTTGCCGAGCATGCACGTTCGCTCGGCGTTCGCTTCGTCGACGGCGCGGTCGTTCGTGCGGTGGAGCTCGGGCCGGATGCGGTGCCCCATGTGGTGCGCTACGAATGCGGCGGACAACAATGCGAGCTCCAGGCACGCTGGATCGTGGACGCCTCGGGTCGTGCCGGTCTGCTGAAGCGCAAGCTCGGTCTCGCACAAGCCAATGCGCACGATGTGAATGCGGTGTGGTTTCGGATCGGTGCGCGCGTCGACATCGACGAATGGTCCACGAGCAGCGCTTGGCGGACGCGCTGTACCCCGCCGAATCGTTGGTTGTCGACCAATCACCTTTGCGGCGAAGGCTACTGGGTCTGGCTGATCCCGCTCTCGTCTGGATCCCATTCGGTGGGCATCGTGTGCGACGCGAAGCTGCACCCGCTCGAAGGCATGAATAGTTTCGAGAAGGCGCTCGAATGGCTGTACGTCTATCAGCCGCGGCTCGCGATCGACATCGAAGGCAAGCGCGAGCGCTTGCAGGACTTCGCGTTTCTGCGCGACTTTTCGTACGGTTGCAAGCAAGTATTCTCGGCCGATCGCTGGGCGCTCACCGGCGAAGCGGGTTTGTTTCTGGATCCCTTCTACTCGCCGGGCAGCGACTTCATCGCGATCTCAAACACATATATCACGGATCTGATCAAGCGGGATCTCGGCGGCGAGCCGTTCGCAGGCCGCGCACACCTCTATCAGCAGCTCTACTTCTCGTTCTACGAGAGCGCGCTCGCGCTGTATCAAGACCAGTACGCGATGTTCGGCGATCCGGAAGTGTTCCCGACGAAAGTCATCTGGGACTACACCTACTACTGGGGCATCTTGTGCCAACTGTTCTTCCAACGTCGCTTGACGGACGTCGCGAACATCTCGCGTTTGTCCAACGAGCTGAACCGATGCAAGGCGCTCAATGTCGCGATGCAGGCATTCATGCGCGAATGGTCGCGGAAGAGCGCGAAGCGCAATGCTTCGGTCATGCTCGATCAAGCCGCGCTGCCGTGGTTCTCCGAGCTCAACCGCAGCCTGCTGGATCGGCTCGACGACGAAGGCTTCCGTGTACGCATCAGACAAAACGCCGCGCTTCTGGAGAGCCTCGCAGCGCAGATCGTTGCGCGAGCGCGCCAGCAGGCGCCGGCGTTGGGCGCAAATGGAATCGATTCGCTACTCGCGAACTGCCGCGTCGACAAAACGCCCTTGCTGTTTGCATCCGCGGCGTAGGAGAAGAGATCATCTCGCAAAGGCGCCAAGCATGCGAAGCTCGCCAAGTGTAAGAACAAGAAGATTCTCTCGCAGAGACGCAGAGACGCGGAGGTAAGAAGGAAAAAGATCATCTTTCCTCCTTCAGATCTCTGCGTCTCCGCGTCTCTGCGAGAGTATTTTTCCAACTCTTACCTTCGCGCGTTTGCCGAGAGTTATTCTTCTTTCCGCGCATGACTTTCCTGCAATACGACAGCAGCTCGGCCTTGCGCGAGCAGTTCGTCGCGATGCGTAATGCGGAAAGCGTATTGCAGGCTCGTCGCGCTCGTCTGTAAGCACTGTGCTTCGACGACGAGATCATTCGGCAGGTCGTCGATGTAGTCGCGCGCGAGCTGCACCGAGCGCAACGAGACCAGCATTCCCGGTGCGGCTTCTGTTTCATTCGCTCGCGACTTCAACGCACCGTGTACCGCCATCGCTTGCGCGCCGTATTCGCACAAGTGCACTGCGCGCAGTCGTCCGTTCGATCGCAATGGGTTGTCCGGCGAGCGATGCGTCGCCGTTGCCAAGCGAATCTCCTCGTCCGTCCACGACTCGATCCGCTCGAGGAGACACATCGTGCCCGAGTGGGGGATGAGCTCTGCGGGGCTCGGGGCGTGGGGCTCGGGGCTTGGGTAAGAGCACGTCTCGGCGAGAGTTTCTTGCTTCGTGCGCGAGCCCCAAGCAGCTAGCCGTGAAGTCTTCTCCGTGTTCTGGGCCATGCCCCGAGCCCCACGCCCCGACGCCCGACTAATCATCAGGGCCAACAGAAAGTTGCAAACGACGCCTAGCGACACGGTGACGCCGATGGCCTGCAGGACGGGAATCGACGATGTCGCGAGCAACGCGAAGACGAGCAAGGTCGAGAGCGCGCACACGATCACGGCGTGCAGGGTGCGCCGTTGCTCGAGCCGATCGCCGCCCGCGTGTTCGAAGAAGAGCGCGTAATCCAATCCCAATCCTGCAGCGAGCATCAGCGCAATCAAGTGGAACAAGTTGAGCGATGTTCCGCTCGCCTGCAGCACGGCCAGCACCACGAGCGTCGTCAGCACCATCGGCGTCATGACGCGGTAGATGCGCTGCCAGCTCCGCAGCGCGAGCGCCACGACGGCGATGAGCAGCAACGCGGCAGCCGCGAGACTCCATAGGATGTGTGTCCGCTGCTTCGCGACGAGGGATTCCGAGGCGCCCTTCATGTCGAGGAGCAGCACGTCCGCATGCGACTGCGCAAGCTCATGTACCGCTTGCGCATCGCGCACGTCGTTGAGCGTCACGAGCGTGCGAGTCGAGCGCTCATCGCGCGTGAACAGCAAATCCAAATTCGCGCCGAGCGCCGTCTCGCGCAGGTCATCCGGCGTGAGCGGTGCGAGCTGCTTCGCCGCGAGGACATCGTCGACGAACGGCTCGAACACGTTGGCGCGAAAGCCCGTGCCCGCACGAGCCTCTGCGAGGGCGTGGCGAAGCGTACCTTCGTCCGGCAACGCTTGCTGTCGCGCGAGCTGCGTTCGCACCGAAGGCAGGTAGCGTGCCGCGTGGTCGAACCCGCCGATTGCACCCGCTTGCGCAAGCGCTCGAAGCTCGGGCGTCAGATCCTCCAGACGCGCGAGCGCGAGTTCATCGTCTTGCGCCGTCACGACGAGCAGGTAGCGCACGTCGGCGGCACCGAGCGCGCCACGCAGCGCCTGATCTTGGATCAGCAGCTCTCTTGGTATCGGGGTGAGCTTGCTGAGATCGTCTTCCCAGAGCGGCGTTCGGCTGACCGCGATCGCGAGCACGGATCCGAGGGCGAGCCCGACGGCAAGGAGTGGCCTGCGAGGCAGCGCTTCGATCGCGCGCCAGAGCGCGCTCAGGCGTTTCGATTCGCCGTGATCGCTCGTGGCCGGCCCCATGAGTCGCGGCAAGATAAAGCGCGTCGTGAGGCCGGCTGCCGCCAGTCCCGCGATCGTGAAACAAGCGAGTTGTTGCAGCCCCGTGACGCCCGAGAAGAAAAACGCGAGGTACGCGATGCACGTACTCGCGACGCCGGTTGCAAGGGTCGGCCACAGCGCTCGAACCGATTCGAGCGCGGGGATTTGCTTGCGCCAGTGGCTCAAGACGTGAGCTGGATAGTCTTGCGCGACACCGATGAGCGTGAATCCGAACGCGAGCGTAATGCCATGTACCGTGCCGAAGAAGAAGCTCACGCTCGCCAAGCCGATGAGGCCTGCGCTCGCAAGCGGCAAGACGCAAAGCCAAATTGCCTTCGCGCGGCGATAGGCAACGAGGACGAGCGCGATCAGGCCGATCGTCGCCGCGGTTCCGAGCCGTCCCGCTTCGCTGCGTGTGCGTTGCTCCATCAGCACGGTGAATTGGCCGGTGCCGCTGATCGTGAGCGCATAGCGTCCATCGGGATCGATCGCGGCGTGCGCAGCGCGCAGCGCATCGATCGCGGCGCGCTGGTTTTGCGAGTCGAAGGCGGGTGCCAGCGTTTCCGCGAGCAAGAGCGCGTGTTCGCCCGCACGATCGAACCACACGTCATAGAGGCGATTCGGTTCCTGCGCGGGTTGCCAGCGCTGCAGCACGTTCAACAGCTCGAGCGTCGGATCTCGCGGCAGCCACGGCTCCAGGAACGCGCCCGCGGGCGATGCCAGATCGCGCGCGCGCGCCTGGATCTCGCTGCGCAAGTACGCGGCGTCGAAGGCGTGCTCGTCGAGCGTGTCGGACAATAGATAGCGATAGGGGAGGAGCGAATCAGGCAAGGTATCGAGCGAAAGCTCTCCATTCGCTACGAATCGAAAGAAGGGTTCGTTCTCGAGCGCCGCGCGCAATTCACGCGATGCATCCGCGAGCTCCTGCGCGGACGCGCCGCTCAACGCGAGCACGAGCACGCGGGATCCCGCGCCTTCTCCGATCTCCTCCACGAGCAGGCGCTCCTCGGCCGTCGTCGGATTCGGTAAAAACAGTCTGAGGTCGGTTCCGATCTCGAGCTCGCGGTGCACGAGAAACGCGAGGACGGCGAGGACTGCGATCCAGGCAACGAGAAGCGAAGCGCGTATGCCGACCCGGATGGAGCTCATCGCGCGGATTCGGAAGCGCAAAGCGCGTCGAGGCTCTCGGCGGTGACAGAAGAGTCGATGGCGTGCTCGGCAAGTGTGCCGAGCAGCATGATGCTGCGTGTGCCGCTCGCGCTCGTCATGAAGAAGCACGAGGGCTCGTCGTCGTGGCCCGTCATGCGCAGCTCCTCGAGCTGTTCGCGCGCGCGAGCGTCGAGCGGCGCAAGTCGCATCGACCAGCTTTCGTTCGTGCCGTCGGTGCTCACTTCGAAATGCCGTTGTACGACGTCGGGTTCGCCCCCGAGCAGCCCGGAGAATGCCGTCAACATGCCCTTTAGCTCGGGTGCGCGATTGAGCGCGAACGTGCGCAGCTTTTCTCGGTGTCGTTCCACGCGAACCGATTCGCCGCGGATGATCGTGCGCTCCAAATACGGTTTCGTCACGAGGCGTTCCAGGTGATCCGCGGCCACGTACTTGAGCTCGCCCGAAACCACGAGCGGCTGCTCGAGCAGTGGGGAGAAGCGAATTTCCTTGAAGGCGATGGAGACGGGTGCGGGACGCGCGAGCGCGCTAATCAGCGTGCTCGGATCGAGCTCGGA
>JAAYXG010000464.1 GCA_012516015.1 Lysobacteraceae bacterium
ATCCGCGGGCGCGCTGATCTCGGGCCGCATCTTCGAGACGCAGTGATGCATCGCGCCCGAGTCGAACCACACGTCCATGATGTCCGTGACTTTCTCGTAGTCCGGCGCTTCGCCCCCGAGCAGATCGGCCGGATCCAAATTGAACCAGGCTTCGATGCCGTCCTTCTCCACGAGATCCGCCACCGCTTCGAGGAGCTGCGCGGAACGCGCATGCAACTCGCCCGTCGCCCGGTGCGTGAACAAGGCGAGCGGCACACCCCACAGACGCTGGCGCGAGATGCACCAGTCCGGTCGATCCGCGACCATGTTGCCGATCCGCGTTTCGCCCCATGCCGGCATCCACTTCACCTTCTTGATCTCGGACAGCGCCGTCTTGCGCAGCTGGCCCTGGTCCATGCCGATGAACCATTGAGCCGTCGCGCGAAAGATGACGGGAGTCTTGTGGCGCCAGCAGTGCGGGTACGAGTGCTTGAGATTCTCTTGCTTCAACAGACGGCCGCGCTCTGCGAGCACGTCGATCACGTGCTTGTTCGCGTCGAACACGCGCTCGCCTTCGAACAACGGCGTACCCGTCACGAAACGCCCGTCGCTGCCGACCGGATTGTCGATCTTGAGCTTGTACTTGAGTCCCACGACGTAGTCTTCCTGACCGTGACCGGGCGCGGTATGAACCGCGCCGGTGCCCGCATCGAGCGTCACGTGATCGCCGAGGATGATCGGCACCTTGCGGTCGTAGAACGGATGCGCGAGCAGCAGCCCCTCGAGCTCGGCGCCCGACGTCTCGGCAATGCGGGATGCATTCTCGATGCCTGCGCGCTCGAGGACCTGATCCGCGAGCTCGCTTGCCAGCACGAGCAACTCCGTCCCCGTATCGATGAGCGCGTAGCGAAGCTCCGGCCCCAACGCAACGGCTTGGTTTGCGGGCAGCGTCCATGGCGTCGTCGTCCAGATGACGACGCTCGCTTCTTGTCGCGGCAGCGTCTCGAGACCGAATCGTTTCCCGAGCTCGCCCAAGCTCTCGACGGCAAAACGCACGTCGATGGCGGGCGAGGTCTTCTCTTCGTACTCGACTTCCGCTTCCGCCAAGGACGAGCGGCAGTCGAGGCACCAGTGCACGGGCTTCAAGCCTTTGTAGATGTGGCCGTTGCGCAGAATCATCGCGAGCGCGCGCAACTGCTCGGCCTCGTACGCGGGCAGCATCGTGAGATACGGGCGCTCCCAATCTGCCATGACGCCGAGGCGTTTGAAGTCTTTGCGCTGCACCTCGACCTGCTCTGCGGCGTATTCGCGGCACGCCTGCCGGAAAGCGCCCGGCGCGAGCGTCTTCACTTCCTTGCCGCGGGTTTTCTCGATCTGATGCTCGATCGGCAAACCGTGGCAATCCCAGCCCGGTACATACGGCGAATCGTAACCATCCAAGCTCCGCGATTTGACGACGATGTCCTTGAGCACTTTGTTGATCGCGTGACCAAGATGAATCGCGCCGTTCGCGAACGGCGGTCCGTCCGCGAGAATGAACGTCGGGCGGCCTTTGGCGGCTTGCCGCAGCTTCCCGTAGATATCGTTCTCTTCCCACCAACTCAGCATGTCGGGCTCGCGTCGAGCCAAGTCCGCCTTCATCGGGAAGTCGGTCTTCGGGAGATTGATCGTGCTCTTGTAGTCGGCCATTAGCGGTTGACGGTTGACGGTTGACGGTTGACAGCCAGAGACAAGAGGCTCATCTCTTCGCCTCGTTCTGTCGCATTAACAAACTTCATAGTCGATGGGCTACTTCTACTCCGGTTCTGACTGTCAACGGTCAACTGTCAACCGTCAACTGCTCGCCAAAATGCTGCGCGCCTGCGCAGCATCGCGCTGCATCTGTGCGACGAGCGCATCCAGACTCGGAAACCACTGTTCGTCGCGCAAGCGCGCGATGAAATCGACTTGCAAGTATTCGCGATACAAGTCGCCCTCGAAGTCGAACACGTGCGCCTCCAGCAAGAACTCGCGACCGTTCACGACCGGTCTCGTACCGAGACTTGCGACGGCCGGTGCGTCCTTCAACGGTCCGCCGGAGACACGCGCGGCGAACACGCCCTTCAACGGCGGCGTGCGCCGGTGCAAGCGAATGTTCGCGGTCGGAAAACCGAGCGTCCTGCCGAGCTTGCCGCCGTGAACGACCTTACCCGTCATAGCGTAGGCGCGACCGAGCAAGCGTGCGGCACCGTCCAAATCCCCTCGCGCAAGCATGCTGCGCACTCGCGAGCTGCTGACGCGCTCGCCATCGAGCGTATACGGCGGGACCTCCGTCACCTCGAAACCCAATCTCGCCCCGGCGTTCAGCACGGTTGCGACGTCGCCGCGCAGGTTGCGGCCGAACTTGAAATCGTGACCGACGACGACGTGCTTCACGCCGAGCGCACCGAGGAGCACATCTTCGACGAACGCTTCCGGCTCCATCGCACGCAGCCGCGCGTCGAATCGCGCGCACACGAAGCGCTCCACGCCATACGCGGCGAATGCCTGCGCCTTCTCGCGAAAACGCGTCAGGCGAGCCGGCGGATCGTCCTTGGCGAAATACTCCCGCGGCATGGGCTCGAACGAAAGAACCGTCGCCGGGACGGCGAGACTCGCAGCGCGCTCGCGCACGATTCGGATCATCTCCTGGTGCCCGCGATGCACACCGTCGAAAGCACCGATCGTGAGCACGCATCCCCGGTGCCGCTCGCGCAGATTGTGTAGGCCTCGAACCACTTCCATCGCGGCCCTGCGCTCCCCAAGGTCAACCGGATGACGCGCATTATAGGGGACTCGTACGACGCTGCTCACGTTTGCGCCGCTCACCTGGCTGCCACCGCGGTTTGCACCTTGAACTGGTGCCAACGCACGCCGAGCGCCAACAGCACGGCGAAGTAAATGGCACCGCCGCCGATCACGAGCATGCCGAGCCAAATCGCGCGTTCGGACGTCGAAGCCTCCAGCCAGGTATGCAGTGTCCCGGAAAACCACACGAGGAACGCGGCCATGGCGGCACTCGCGACGGCGATCTTCACGAGTAGCGAGACGCCACCGGGATGCCGGTGAAGGATGTTCCTGCGACGCAGTCCGAGATAGAGCGCGCCCGCGTCGAAAATCGCACCCGCGCCGTTCGTGAGCGCCAACAGAGCATGCGCACCCTCTGACTTGAGGCTATCCGTCGCTGCGAGCACGGCAACGACGATCAGGTTCAAGAGCATCGTCAGCCCGAGCGCACGCATTGCGATCAACACCGGTCCCTTCGTGTCCTGTCGTGCGTAGTAGCCGGGCGCGAGCACTTTGATGAGGCTCCAGCCGAGCAATGCGAACGTATAGGCCATGAGCGCGACCTGCGTCATCTCGACGTCGAAATCCGTGAACTCCCGGCGGTGATACATCGTCACGGTGAGCGGACCTGCGATCGCGAACAGCGCCACGGACGCGGGAATCACGATGAGACACACGAGTCGCACGGCCCACGACAACGTCGCCGAGAACTCGTCGGCCGATTGCTGCGCATGTTGCGCGGACAAGCTCGGCAAGATGACGGTCGCAAGCGCGATGCTGAATACGCCGAGCGGAAACTCGACGAGCCGATCGGCAAGATAAAGCCACGTCATGCTGCCGTCGCTCAGCAGGGAAGCAATCGCGGTGCTGATGATGATGCTGAGCTGTCCCATCGACGAGCCGACGATCGCGGGACCCATGAGCCTTGCGATGCGTCGCACGGCCTCGTGCTGCAGATTCCACTTCGGCAAGCGCACGACCTTCAGCTTGAGCAGCGGCGGAATCAGGATCGAGAGCTGGACGATGCCGCCGACGAAAACGCCGATGGCGAGCGCGAGCACCGGCTGCTCGAAATACGGCGAGACCCACACCGCGAAGACGATCATCACGAGATTGAGCGCGACGGACGTGAACGCGGGCAGTGCGAAATGCTTGTAGCTGTTGAGCACGCCGCCCGCGAGCGCCGTCAACGAGACGAACAGCACGTACGGAAACGTCCACCGCAGCATCTCGACAGCGAGCGGAAACTGTCCCTCCTCTTTCGTCGCGAAGCCGGGTGCGGTGACGAGCACGATGATGGGCGCGGCGAGCACACCGATCGCGGAGATCCCGAGGAGCAGCAGCCCGAGCGTGCCCGCCACGGAATCGACGAGTCCGCGAACCTCGTCCGTGGAGCGCGTCGTCTTGTACTCGGCGACGACCGGAACGAAGGCTTGCGAGAAGGCGCCCTCCGCGAACAAGCGCCGCAGCAGGTTCGGGATCTGATTCGCGAGCACGAACACCTCGAGCGCCGCTGCGGGCACCATCGAGGCATAGACGACGTCCCGCGCGAGTCCGGTGATGCGCGACAGGAGCGTAGTCAGTCCGACGACGAGCGTACTGCGAAAGAACCCGCGACTCATGGAGCGCGGCTCGGAAGAGAGGTGGGGGCCATGGGGTGCGCATGGTATCGGAAGAACATGGCGAATATCGGGCCAGCGCTGCGCAAATC
Organism: Lysobacteraceae bacterium; assembly: GCA_012516015.1. GTDB lineage: Bacteria > Pseudomonadota > Gammaproteobacteria > Steroidobacterales > Steroidobacteraceae > Steroidobacter. Next base: position 4,496 of record JAAYXG010000464.1, read on the forward strand.
CGGGCACCCTGACGCCGAATCCGGGCGGGAGATGGTCCAGGGACGCTGCTCTTGTCCCCTCCCGCGCACAGCGGGGGAGAAGGTCAGAGGGGGCTCTTCTTCCCTCCCCTGCGAAGCGGGGAAGGGTTCGGGGAGGGGGCAACCGCTCGGAAACCGCGCACTGCCCCCACCCAGCCTTGCGTTCCGGCCCCCAGATCGGCAAAATTCGCGGCTCTTTTTTTCGAGCGCCCCCAACGGCGAGTGTAAGTTCCTGTGGCCAACATCAAGTCATCCGAAAAGCGAGCCCGTCAGGCGGTCAAGCGTCGCGCACACAACATGGCGATGCGCTCCAGAATGCGTACTGCAATCAAGAGCGTTCAGAACGCCCTGATCGCGGGCAACAAGGAAGAAGCCATCGAGAACTTCAAGACCGCGGGCCCCATCATCGACTCGATGGTGAACAAGGGCCTCATTCACCGTAACAAGGCAGCTCGGCACAAGAGCCAGCTGAATGCACGGATCAAGGAGCTTTCTAGCTCGTGATTCGTGACTCGTGATCCGCGGATCGCAAGAACGAAAAAGCCGGGCACTGCCCGGCTTTTTTTGTCTTGCTAACCGCGAGTAACGGATCACGACCCGCCGCTAGGCCTTCGACCCGCGAATCACGAGTCACGATCCGCTTCCTGCAGCTCTTCCAACCTTCGCATCACGTCTCGGCACAATTCCTCTGTTCCCCGCCGAGCGAGGGCCGAGATCCGATAGACCGGGCCCTTCCAGCGCAGCCTTCGCACGATGTCCTTGCAGCGCTTGTCCGCTTCGTCGGGCGGCAGCAGGTCGACCTTGTTGAGCACGAGCCAGCGCTCCTTCTTGGCGAGATCCGCGCTGAACTTTTTGAGCTCCTGCGCGATCGCGCGCACGTCTTTGACGGGATCCGCGTCCGGATCGGGCGGCGCGATATCGACGACGTGCAGCAAGAGACGTGTGCGCTGGAGGTGCTTGAGGAATCGAATCCCGAGCCCCGCCCCCTCGGCCGCCCCTTCGATGAGGCCCGGAATATCGGCCATTACGAAGCTGCGATGCGTACCGACCGAGACGACGCCCAGGTTCGGATGGAGCGTCGTGAACGGGTAATCGGCGACTTTGGGTCGTGCGGCCGAAACGGCGCGAATGAGCGTGGATTTACCCGCATTCGGCAGGCCCAGCAGCCCCACGTCGGCCATCACTCTCAGCTCGAGCCGCAGCTCGCGTTTCTCGCCTGGGAGCCCCGGCATCGCCTTTCGCGGCGCGCGATTCGTGCTGCTCTTGAACCGCGTATTGCCCCACCCGCCTTTCCCGCCTTTCGCGACGAGCAGCCGCTGCCCCGCTTCGGTCACGTCGCCGAGCTCTTCTTCGGTCTCGACGTCGACGACGACGGTTCCGATCGGGACCGGAATGAAGAGGTCCTTGCCGCCGGCCCCGGTCCGCTCGCGCCCTGACCCCGGCGTCCCGTTCGGCGCACGAAACGAGCGATGAAAACGAAAGTCAGCGAGCGTGTTGATCCCCTCTTGCCCGACTAAGTAGACGTCTGCGCCTTTGCCGCCATCCCCGCCGTCGGGTCCGCCGAACGGAATGAACTTCTCGCGACGAAAGCTCACCGCTCCACGTCCACCGTGGCCGGCTTGAACCTTGATGATGGCTTCGTCGACGAAACGCATGGATGAGGGCTAGGGATTAGGGGATAGGGGGTAGGGGATAGGCAGAACAGGAACGCGGCACGGGCCGATCACAAGGCTGGATGATAAGAGATGAGGAAGCGGGAAACTGACTCTCGATCTCTGACTATCCCCTATCCCCTGCCCCCTATTCCCCAACAAAAAGCCCCGGACAAGCCGGGGCTTTTTGGCTCGAACTGGCAGTTCGATTATTCGCTGACGATGCTCACGAACGTCTTCTGATCGACGCCCTTCTTGCGGAACTGCACGCGGCCGTTCGCCTTCGCGAACAG
>JAAYXG010000465.1 GCA_012516015.1 Lysobacteraceae bacterium
AGAATAAGATTCGCCGAGTCGGTGCCGTGCGCGTCCGTGTGACCTTCCACCGTGATCGAAGCATCCGGGAAAAGAGCGAGCGCTTGTTGCACCTTCGACATGAGCGCGCTGCTGTTCGCATCGATCGTACTGCGCCCCGAGGGGAACTTGATGCCAAGCAGCGATATCACGACATCCTCGCCTTGTCGGTAGACCCGAGCCTCATCGGCGCTGAACAAGCTTTCGATCCGTGCCACATTCGCGCGCAGGCGCTCCTGCGCATCCACACGGCGCTGCAAAGCAATCCGCTCCTCCGAAACGCCTCCTAGGCGAGCTTCGAGCCGCTCGACTTCTTTTCTCAGTGCGGCGATCTCTTCCGTGCGGTCTTGGAGCTCTTGCCTCAAGCGGCTGAGGTCCTGGCGCTGCCGCTGCACGTGCTCGCCGAGCTCTTTGATCGCGGGCTCCATCCCTTCATCGAAGCGCGCGGCAAGATCCAAGTTCGAAGCGATCCGCCCCAGGGGCTCCTCCCAGGAGAGAATGAGTGCCTCGAGCGCGGCTTCTTCGCCTCGCTGCGCCACCGTTTGCGCGATCAGTCTCGCGAGATAGGAGGCATGCCGGGCCTCGTAGCTCGCTTGCGCGGCAAGATTGCGCGGGAGCATGAGATCGTAGCGATTGCGCTGAATCTCCTGCTCGGCTTCGGCCAAGTAGCGCTTCGCGGTTTGCAGGGTACGCGGTGCGAAACGCTCGACCCTGGTCTGATCGGCTTGCGCAATGAGCGCGCGCGCTTCGCCGAGCACTTGGCCTTTCACCGCATTGAGCTCCGCGTCACGCAGCAACACCTCGGACTCCGCAGCGCGCCGTTGTGCGTTCTTCAAGTCGCCGTTCTCGTTCTCGATCATCGCCTCCCTGAAGCGCTGCTCCGCGCGACGCCAGATCTCGGGCGCAAATTCGGGCGCTTTCGCGACGAGCGCATCCTCGCGAGCTCTGATCGTCGTATTCAGGAGCTGGCGAGCGGCGGCAGCAGGTTTCACGGCACGATCGAGGCTCGCTTGCGCCTGCGCGATCTTCGCGCTTACGCGCTCGCCGCTTCGGCCGCGCTCCAGATCCTTACGCGCGGCCTCGAGGCTGGCGACCGCAGCTTCGAAATTGCGCGGGGAAAGCACGTGCACCTGCTCGGCGCGCTGCGCCTGAAGCGAGGCCGCAAGTTGCTCTATCTCGGGAGCGTCGGCCCAAACGGCGCTCGCGCACCCGAGCGCGACGATGAGCAGATACGACAGACGATTGAAGAAGCGCAGATCCGAGTTTCGCATTCGGGCACCGTCGCCAGCAGATCGCCCAAGTATAAGGGCCGCTGTCCTGCTGGAAACGCAGGCAAGTTCACAGAAGTAAAGAAGCAGCCTGAAGTAAGCGGTCGCGGCTAGCCAAGAAGGCTGGCGCCTCGTTGCCCGATTGTTGCTCGGAACACCCGCATTCTCAGGCTTCTATGGGCGCGTCTGGCCGGTGCCGCGCACGACGTACTTATAGCTCGTCAGCTGCTCGACGCCGACGGGACCTCGAGCGTGGAATTTATCCGTCGAAATGCCGATCTCCGCACCCATGCCGAACTCGCCGCCATCGGCGAATTGAGTCGAGGCGTTGTGGAGAACGATCGCGCTATCCACGCCGTTCAGGAAGCGCTCTGCCGCCTTCTCATCGCGGGTCACGATCGAATCCGTGTGTGCCGACCCGTATCGTTCGATGTGCGCAATGGCGTCATCGACGCCCCGCACGGTTTTTGCCGCAATGATTGCGTCGAGGTACTCGGTGGACCAGTCCGCTTCGGTCGCGGCGCTCACGCGCGGTTCCAGTCGCTGGATGCGCTCATCGCCCCGCACCGCACAGCCGGCGTCCAAGAGCGCCTTCACGACTTCCGCCGTATGCGCGAAGGACTCATCGAACAAGACCGTTTCCGCCGCGCCGCAAATACCCGTACGCCGCATCTTCGCGTTCAGCAGGACGTCTCTTGCCATCTGCACGTCCGCTTGCGCATCGATGTATACGTGACAATTGCCCTCGAGGTGGCCGATGACCGGTACGCGTGCTTCGCGCTGGACGCGCTCGACCAAGCTCTTGCCGCCGCGAGGCACCAGCACATCGATGTAGTCCGTCATGCCTGAGAGCATGTGTCCGACCGCCGCGCGGTCCGTCGTCGGCACGATCTGAATCGCGCCCGCAGGCAAGCCCGCTGCGCGCAGTCCCTCGACGAGACAAGCATGAATCGCAGCGCTCGATCGGCTGCTCTCCGAACCGCCGCGCAAGATCACGGCGTTGCCCGACTTGAGGCACAGAGCGCCTGCATCGGCCGTTACGTTGGGACGGCTCTCATAGATGATGCCCACCACGCCGAGCGGAACGCGGACGCGCTGGATGCGCAAGCCATTCGGGCGCGTCCACTCCGCGATCACGCCGCCCACGGGATCGTCCAACGCGATGATCTCCTCGATGCCTTTAGCCATCGCTTCGATGCGCTTGTCGTCCAGCATCAACCGATCGACGAGCGCACCCGAGAGGTTGCGGCCCTTCGCATCCTCGACATCGAGACGATTGGCTTCGAGGATGGCGCTGCGGCGCTCCCGAATCGCAGCGGCCGCGGCTTTCAGCGCGTCGTTCTTGGTCTGCGTCGAGGCGCGTGCCAGGACACGAGCCGCAGCAACGGCCTCGCGCCCCAGGGAATTCATGGTTTCCGCGATGTTCGCGATTTCGGCGGTAGTGGCGTTCATGCGGCCGATTCTAGCAAGCGACGCGTGCGACGCTAGTAGAGCCTCGGCGATACGCAACTCTTAGCCGCCGCAGTGCGTTAGGAGGAATATTCAGGAGGATTTGCGTATGCGCGGACCCGAGGCCCTCGAACGACGTTCATATCCAACAATGCTCGGCGTGCTCGCCGCGGTCGGCGCACTCACGCTGATCGCACTCCCTGCGATTCGCAAACTGAACCGGCGCTGGTCGATCGCTCACCCTCAAGCCAAGAAGGAGCCGGCCATCGACAAGGCACTCCAGGACACCTATCCGGCGAGCGATCCGCCCGCGTCGCGCTACTTCGACATTCCGGTCAATCGCCGCTAAGTCCGATTTCGCCCGCGCATCATCTGCTCGATCTGCGCTGCGCGAGCCGACCGTTTGCACGCGATTACTCGTGCGCGGTCAAGACGAGATCGTCGCGATGAATGAGCTCATCGCGGCCCCGATGACCGAGCAGCGCTTCTATCTCGTGCGATTGCCGTCCCTTGAGGCGCTCCGCATCCGCGCTCGAATACGCGGACAGTCCCCGCGCGATTTCGTTGCCCTGCTCGTCTCGCACGACGAGCGCATCGCCGCGCTGAAATTGTCCGTCCACGCCGACGACGCCAGCAGGCAGCAAACTCTTACCGGCACGCAGCGCTCGGACGGCGCCGGCATCCACTACGACCGCGCCAGCGGGTTTCAACGCCCCTGCGATCCATTGCTTGCGAACGGTGATCGGATTTGCGGTGGGAAAGAACCAGCTGCAACGCGCGCCTTGCTCGATCCGGCGAAGCGGATGCATTTCTCGTCCAAGGGCGATGCACATGTGACAACCGGCCGAAACGGCGATCTTCGCCGCCGCGATCTTGGTCGCCATGCCGCCCGAGCCGACGTCGGAGGCCGACCCTGTGCCCATTCTTTCGATCTCCGGCGTGATGGCCCGGATTTCGGCAATGAGCTCCGCTTGCGGATTCCGCGTCGGATCGGCGGTGTAAAGCCCGTCCACGTCGGAGAGCAAAATCAGGCTGTCCGCACTGACCATTTGCGCAACACGCGCTGCCAGACGGTCATTGTCGCCGTAGCGAATTTCCGCAGTTGCGACCGTGTCGTTCTCGTTGATGACCGGCACCGCGCCAAGCTTGAGAAGGGTGTTGATCGTGCTACGCGCGTTCAAGTAGCGGCGACGCTCCTCCGTGTCGGCGAACGTAAGCAGAATCTGCGCGACGTTCACCCCGTGCTGCTCCAGCACTTCTTTCCAAGCGTGTGCGAGCCGGATCTGCCCGACCGCCGCCGCCGCCTGGCTCTCCTCGAGCTTGAGGCGCCCCGCCGGCAGCCCGATCGAGCGCCGTCCGAGCGCGATCGCACCGGAGGAAACGAGCAATACCTCGCAACCGCGAGCGTGCAGCCTTGCGATGTCGGCCGCGAGCGTCTCGAGCCAAGCACGGTTCAATCGAGCATTGCGCGCATCGACCTATAGGGCCGATCCGACCTTGATCACGACGCGCCGCGCCCGAAGGAGCGGCGAGGCCGAATGAGTCTGATCGTTGGGCGACATGTTCTCGATTGACGATGACACAACTATGACCGGGTGGCGCGTCGGCTAGTCGGACGCACTTTGTCTTGCGCGCTCCACCTGCGGCACAGCGCCGGCGGACCAGCGGCTTTCCGCGTCGATCGATCGAGAAGCGAACAATGAATGCAATGAGTGCTGATGTTGCTGTGACTTATGGGCCGGGCTTCGATCCGTCGCACCGGATTCCACGTAGCTTAAACAAGGCGTCGTAGCACCACCAGCCCACGCCGGAAAGAGGCCGCTCTCGACCCCTGCGCGTCATCTCCGATTCTGTTGCCTGGTGCGATACGACACCCTAATATTCCGCGAACCGGTCGAGCACCGGTAATCCCGTCGTCGAGGTGTTGCGTGGGCAGAGATTACGACCCGGTTCAAGGCAAGTGGTACCAGGATCTCGAGGAGAACGAGATCTTTCAGGTGCTATCGGTCGATCCGGACGAAGAGATCGTCGAATTGCAGTACGAGAACGGGGACATCGAAGAGATCGACCTCGATACGTGGCATGAGCTCGACCTGGAGCACGCCGAGGAGCCTGAAGGCTGGTCCAGCGACGACGAGGACGAGGACGACGAGGACGACCTCGACGACGATGATGATGATGACGATTGGGATGATGACGACGACTGGGACGAGGACGACGATCTCGACGACGACGATTACGGCGATCGCGACGACATGTAGGCGCGCGCTAGTGGAGCTGAACCTCTCCTGCCGCTGAAGGCTGCGTCTTTTCTCGGCACCGGGCTACCTTGAATCCCGACCTCCCGCCCCTAATTCGATGACGACGGCCGCCTGGCGGCGGGTGGCCTCGTGCCCCGCCCGCACGCGTCCCGTTGGTTCGTGTAGCTTCATCTCGCATTCGGTGGAAACCGCATGAAACGCATTCTCCTCTTCGTCGCGACGAACGTCGCGGTGCTCCTCGTATTGAGCGTGACGCTGCGCTTGCTCGGTGTGGACAGCATCCTCGACGAGCGAGGCGCGGGACTCGATCTCAATTCACTGCTGATCTTCTCCGCCGTTCTCGGCTTCAGCGGCTCGCTCATTTCGCTTGCGATCTCCAAGTGGACTGCCAAGCGGATGATGGGCGTCCGCGTGATCGAGCAGCCGAGTAACGCCACCGAAGCATGGCTGCTCGACACGGTTCGTCGTCAGGCTCAGCAAGTCGGCATCGGTATGCCGGAAGTCGGCATATTCGAAAGCCCGGAGATGAATGCGTTTGCAACGGGCCCCCGGCGCGACAATGCGCTCGTCGCAGTGAGCACGGGATTGCTCGCGGGAATGTCGCGTCGCGAAGCGGAAGCGGTCTTGGCACATGAGGTCAGCCACGTCGCGAACGGCGACATGGTGACGCTCACGTTGATCCAAGGCGTCGTCAACACGTTCGTGATTTTCCTCTCGCGCGTGATCGGATACACGGTCGACCGCGTCGTCTTCAAGACCGAGCGCGGCCATGGGCCTGCATTTCTCATCACGGTCATCGTCGCGCAACTCGTGCTCGGCATCCTGGCGAGCATGATCGTCATGTGGTTCTCGCGCTATCGCGAATTCCGGGCCGACGCCGGCGGTGCCCATCTCGAGGGTCGCGAGGCGATGATCGGGGCGCTCGAACGCTTGCGCCAACGGCATAGCGGCGCGCTGCCGGACAACATGGCCGCATTCGGCATCAACAACGACAAGCCCAAGGCGGGTTTGCGTCGCCTGTTCATGACGCACCCGCCGCTCGAGGAGCGCATCGCCGCGCTGCGAAGCGCGGCGTAGTGCTGACGCTGCGCTTCTTCATTCTCGCTTCGCTCGCAGGCATTTGCCTGTGGGGGTTGTTTTCCCTGCTCGAAAATCTGCGCGAACCCGGGCTGCTTCGCTCGCCGAAGACGATCGTCGTGAAGGGTTGCGATCGGCTCGATACGCCGAAAGCCGCGCAAGTTTGTCCGCAGCTGTTCTGCCAAAAGGCGCTCCTCGAGTCGAATGAAGTTGCACGCAGCGCCCGATTCGAGATCACTCTGCGACGCAAGGCGAACGCGGCCGAGCTCATCGGCGGCAACGTGCTTACTGACGCTGGCACGAGTCGACACTTCGCTTGTGTGCTCGAAAACGGTGTCGTCAAATTCAAGAAGATCGTGACCTCGACCGACCTTGAATCCTTGGCCGCCGGCTCAGAGTGGTCGCTTTGAGCTCGCTTTGAGATGATGAGGACATGAGCGTTGCCCCTTCTGTTTTAGATGCGCTGCGCGAGATCGTCGGCGCGGACGGCTATTTCGACCAACCCGCCGATCTGCAACCCTTCACTGTCGACCATCGCAAGCTCTACCGAGGCCAGACACCTCTGGTGCTGCGTCCGAGCTCGACGGAACAGGTTTCCCGCATCCTGCGGACCTGCAACGAGGCGGGCATCGGTGTCGTACCCGTGGGCGGCAACACGAGCTATTGCGGTGGCGGCACGCCCAGCGCGGACGGCACGCAAGTCGTCGTCTCGCTCGCACGCATGCGGCGCATTCGGGCCGTCGACCCAGACAATTTCACGCTGATCGCGGAGGCCGGCTGCGTGCTCGCGGAGGTTCAAGACGCGGCTGCAAACGTCGACCGGCTGTTTCCGCTCAGCTTGGGCTCGGAAGGATCGTGTCAGCTCGGCGGAAACCTGTCGACGAACGCGGGCGGGACTGCGGTTCTACGCTACGGGATGATGCGCGACCTCGTTCTGGGGCTCGAAGTGGTGTTGCCGGATGGGCGCGTTTGGGATGGCTTGAAGCCGCTGCGCAAGGACAACACCGGCTACGATCTTCGCGATCTTTTCATCGGCGCCGAAGGGACTTTGGGCATCATCACGGCCGCCGCCTGCAAGCTGTTCTCCCGGCCTCGCGAGGTGGTCACCGCCATCGCAGCGGTCAAGGATCCGGCCGCCGCCGTGATGTCGCTCTCGCGCTTGCGCGCCGCGACCGGCGATGCGGTCACGACCTTCGAGCTCATCCCGCGACTCGGCATCGACCTTGTGACGAGACACGTGCCGAATACGCACGATCCTTTCGACGCTCCGTATCGCTGGTACGTGCTGGTCGAGGTCAGCGCCGGGCGCAGCGAAAGCGGCATCCGTGATCTCGTCGAACAAGAATTGTTCGCCTTGATGGAGCAAGGCGCGGCACTCGATGCGGTGCTCGCGCAGAATGAAGCCCAACGTGAAGACTTCTGGAGAATGCGAGAGACGATTCCGGAAGCGCAGCGAAAGGAAGGTGCCAGCATCAAGCACGATATCTCTGTGACGACGAGCGAATTGCCGCGCTTCATCGACGAGGCGACTCGGCTGCTCGAGACGATCACGCCGGACAGCCGCATCCTGCCGTACGGGCATCTCGGCGACGGCAATCTGCACTTCAACCTGAGCGAGCCTGTCGGCGGAAATGCCGCCGAATTCCTCGCGCTCGCCCCGCGGATCCATCGCGCGATGCATGATCTCGTTGCGCAATACGGCGGCAGCTTCAGCGCCGAGCACGGAATCGGCCAACTGAAGCGAGAAGAGCTCGTCCGCTACAAACATCCGGTCGCGCTCGAGATCATGCGCTCCATCAAGCAGGCGCTCGATCCGAAAGGCATCATGAACCCCGGCAAGGTTCTATAAGCGCGCATTCCGGAACCCTCCCCATTGGCAATACGTTTGTCGATCTCCATGAGAGTGGAAGAATGGCAGACTCAGCGTCGTTCACTTATCGACTGCTATGCCGCGGTTGGGTAGCAATCGCTGTTTTCTTCGTCGCTTCTTCGTATGCCCAAGAAGTCACCGAGCGGGTGCTCGATGATGAAGGCAATCCGCGCGTCGTCGAGCAGCAATGGAGCCATGTGGGCCTGTTGCGCGCCCGCGATCTCACGCCGTTCGGTTTGTTGCGGCTCGACATGCTCCCGGCCCACACGGCGGATGCGGAAGCCGGCACATGGACCTTCGAGATTCAGTACGCCTATCAGAATACCTTTATCCTGAGCCCGAACGTTCGCGACTATCTCGAAAGCCGCGGCGTCGGTCGACAGCCGCTCCGCCCGCAGGATGCCGCCGCGATTCTGGCACTACCCGATGACGCCTATTACGTCGACGGCGAAGTCGGCCTCGCCGACCTGATCGTACAGCGGCGCGTGAACGAGTATTGGAGCGCCTATCTCACGATCCCTTATATCCACTACGGCGAAGGCATGCTCGACAGTACGATCGAGTCCTTTCACGACACTTTCGGCTTCAGCCAGCAGGGTCGCGACCTCGTCGCTCGCAATCGATTCCAGTTCCTGTACAAGCTCGGCGATATCCAATTCGCACAGCTCGAGCGAAGCACGAAAGGCGGCTTCGGCGATCCCGTGCTCGGCGTGCGCTATTCGCTTCCGGAGCCGCGCTTCGGTTGGGACGTCGTCGTGGAAGCGGCCGCGAAGCTCGCCGTCGACGGCCAGCGTTTTCTGCTTTCGACGGGCGAGCACGATTTCGGCTTGCAGGCGACGCTGCAACGGCGTTTCGGTGAAACCGGCAGACATTCCGTCTATCTAGCCGGCAGTGCGGTCTACTACGCGGGCGGTCCCGAAGTGCCTGCGGACGAGACGCAAGTCATTCCGACCCTCATCGTCGGCTACAGTCTCGGCCTCACGAAACGAACGAGCGTCATCCTGCAAGGCTACGCGAGCCGCAGCGTCATCCAGAACACGGATATCGACGAGCTCACGGAGGCGAAGTATCAACTGAGTCTCGGCCTGCAATCGCGCCGCCGAAACGTCCTCTGGAGCTTCGCGGTCACCGAGAACATCTCGAACTTCAGCAACACACCGGACGTCGGTGTGCAGCTCGGGGTGGCGTATATGCCGAAGGCCAAATAGCCGGGGCTCGGTGCCCCAGCCTCCAACCCCCAGCCTCCAGCCACTCGTTAGGTTCCGACGCGCCCGCCGCCCTCCCTTCTGACGGCGATGACGCTTGCGCGCGGTTGCGTACCGGGGCCATCGGGCCAGTGGCTCGTCGGATCGGTCACGCTTCCACCGCTGCCCGGATGTTGGATGCTCAAGAACA
>JAAYXG010000466.1 GCA_012516015.1 Lysobacteraceae bacterium
ACGCCGCAATCTCGCCTTCATCAACTTCTCTGATCTGGGCGGGCGCCAATCCCTCGATTGTCCACGGACCCACGCTCCATCGCACGAGCCGCAGCGTCGGAAATCCCACGGCGGCGGTCATCCTTCGCACCTGGCGATTGCGTCCTTCTCGAATCGCAAGCCGAATCCACGACGTTGGAATGGCCTTCCGAAACCGGATCGGCGGATCGCGCGGCCATAACCATTCGGGCTCTTCGATGCGCTCGGCACGAGCGGGTAGGGTGATGCCGTCCTTGAGCTTGACTCCTTTTCGCAATCGATCGAGCGCGGCGTCACTCACCTCGCCTTCCACCTGAGCGAAATACACCTTCTCGACTTTCCACTTCGGGTCGGCGAGACGCGTTTGCAGGGCGCCCGAATCGGTGAGCAAGAGCAATCCTTCGCTGTCGTAGTCGAGCCGTCCCGCGGCTCGCATCCCTGGCGCGCGTAGAAAATCGCTCAAACTCTTCTTCCCATCCGAGCTCGTGAACTGAGAAAGGACTTGGAACGGTTTGTTGAAGAGGATGAGCTTCACTGTATCGACGGAAAAGAATCTAGCAGTGCGCTACTGCAAACGTTTGTCGGTCGACCGTCAACTGTCGCCGGGCTGATAAACTCGCCGAATGGCCAACGTTCCTCTTCGACGCGTCAAGTCAACTCGAGCGACGAATGTTTCTGCGAGGCCCGCACGAGACGGCCTCTGGCCGTCCGACGGCATCGTATTCGACCGCACGTGCACGGAGTGCCCGCGACTGGCCGCGTTTCTCGCCGAGGGAAGGAAAGCATATCCGGACTACTACTGCGCGCCCGTCGCACCGTTCGGCGATCCGAACGCGAGACTCATCGTCATAGGTCTCGCACCCGGCTTTCACGGTGCAAACGCGACGGGGCGGCCGTTCACCGGCGATTTCGCAGGATTGCTCCTGTATCGGACGCTGTACCGCTTCGGGTTCTCGAACAAGCCGGAGTCCCGCGATCGCCATGACGGACTCGAGCTGATCGACTGTCGAATCACGAACTCGGTGAAGTGCGTGCCGCCCGAAAACAAACCCACGCCCGCCGAGATTCGCACCTGTAATCGCTATCTGACCGCGGAGCTCGAGCATGAGCCGTCGGGCCGTGTCTTGCTCGCGCTCGGCACAATCGCACACAACGCAACGCTGCGCGCGCTCAAGCTCAAAGCGGCGGATTACCGCTTCGGCCACGGGGCCGAGCACACGCTACCGAACCAACGCGTCCTAATCGACTCTTATCATTGCAGCCGCTACAACACCCAGACGGGGCGGCTCACGGAAGAGATGTTCAGCGCAGTGTTCGCCCGCGCTGCCGCGCTTTTGCGCGAACAAGGGGGTAATGACTAGGGGGTAGGGGATAGTCAGAATGAAACAGAAGCGTTCACAGGGGTTCTTCGCGACGATCTTCTGACCACCCCCTATCCCCTGATCATTACCCCCTCGCTAAGCCATGGCCTTCGATCCGAAACCCTTCCTCGCGAATGTCAGCCAACGGCCCGGCGTGTATCGCATGCTCGGGGCGGACGGGGAGGTGTTGTACGTCGGAAAAGCACGCAACCTCAAGAATCGCTTGACGAGCTACTTCGTCGGCAAGGCCCAAACGGCCAAGACGATGGCGATGGTCTCGCAGATCGAGAACATCGAGGTCACGGTGACCGGCTCGGAAACCGAGGCGTTGCTGCTCGAGTACAACCTGATCAAACGCCACCGGC
>JAAYXG010000046.1 GCA_012516015.1 Lysobacteraceae bacterium
ACGGAGTGCTCGATGGCGGACAACGTGTGCGGCGAGTTTCCCGAAACGGAGTTCGTTCGCCCTTGCAACCTGTGTCCGCACATGCAATCGATCACGCTGCCGGGCATCCGCGGAGCGCTTGCGGATCTGCAACCTGCCATCGAGGTGCCGGCCGAGGTCGCGACGGCGGCGAGGCGCAGCATCGATCGAATGTTCGAGATCATGGCGCGCCGCGCCGCATGAACGCGATCGACACCGACATCCTCGTTCTCGGCGCCGGTACAGCCGGGCTCGTCACCGCACTGAACGCGCGCCCGCGTCGCGTCACGCTCATCGCACCGACGAGCACCGAGCATTCCGCGACGACGGCGAGCGAGCTTGCGCAGGGCGGGATCTCCGCAGCCATCGGCGCCGACGATTCGCCAGCACTGCATCTCGAAGACACCGTGCGCGCGGGGGCAGGGCAGGTTCAACCCGGTTCAGCACGCTACCTCTGCGAGCGAGCCGCGTCCGCGATCGAGTATCTTGTGGCGTTGGGTGTGCCGTTCGATCGAGCGGGCTCGAGCTGGTCGTTGCATACGGAAGCTGCGCACTCCCGAGCACGCGTGCTCCATGTGGGCGATGCGACGGGTGCTGCGATCATGCGCTCGCTCCGAGCAGCCGCGCGCAGTGCCGACCACGTGGAGTTGCTCGAGGGCGTTCGCGGGATTCGATTGCTGACGAGCGCCGGACACGTGTGCGGCGTGTTGGCTGAAGCGCCTGGCGCACGCGCGCTCGCGATCCATGCACGCGCCGTCGTGCTCGCGACGGGCGGCATCGGCGGTCTCTATGCGCGAACGACGAATCCGATAACGGCGTGCGGTGACGGTCTGGCCATGGCGCTCGCTGCCGGCGCTCGCTGCGCTGGGCTCGAGTTCGTGCAGTTTCATCCCACCGCGTTGAACGTCGATGCTGCGCGAATGCCGCTGCTCACCGAGGCGCTGCGAGGCGCAGGTGCGAGAGTCATCGACGAGCGCGGTGATCGAATCCTGGGCGGCGTACACCCGCGAGGGGAACTCGCGCCCCGCGATGTCGTTGCACGCGCCGTGTACAGCGCAATCGAACGCGGCGCGCGTGTCTTCCTCGATGCCACACAGATCCGTGATCACGATGTCGCGTCTTCATTTCCGACCGCGCATCGCGCGTGCCGCGAACACGGCTTCGATCTGGCGCGCCAGCCGATCCCGATCAGCCCGGCCGCCCACTATCACATGGGCGGAATCGCGGTGGATCTGAACGGACGGACGAGTCTTCCCGGGCTGTGGGCGGTGGGCGAGGCAGCCTGCACCGGCGCTCATGGTGCGAATCGACTCGCGAGCAACTCCTTGCTCGAAGCCGTCGTCTTCGGTCGCCGTGTCGGCCGCGCGCTTGCGGCCGACGGCACGCGCGCTCCGGCGCGCTACGATCTCACGCAATGCGACGCGGGCTTCGACACGGACCGCGGCGTGCGCCGCGAGCTTCGCGAGATAATGTGGCGTTGCCTGGGTGTCGTACGCAGCGCATCCGCGATCTCGGAAGGCTTGACCTACGTCGCACGCTTGCGGGAGCGGACACCTCTCGATCGAGGCCTAGAACATTCCCGCCTGCTGCTCATCGAGCAAATGCTCATGAGCGCGGCACGGCGCTCGACGAACTGCGGCGCGCATTATCGAAGCGACGCGCGGCCGACACCCCAGCTCGAACAAGCATG
>JAAYXG010000467.1 GCA_012516015.1 Lysobacteraceae bacterium
ACACGTGAGCGCGCTGCTCGGCGTCGAGCAGCAATTGTTGCCCGCGCTCGCCTATCTCAGTGCGATGATCAGCCGGCGCATCACGGAGATCGGCGACGTCGTGAAGACGGGGCGCACGCATCTGATGGACGCGATGCCCGTGACGTTCGGTCAGGAGATGAGCGGCTGGCGCGCGCAGATCGAAAACGGCACGGCGCGCATCATGGAGTCGCGAGTGCGCCTGCAGGCAATCGCGCTCGGCGGCACTGCCGTCGGAACGGGCATCAACGCGCACCCGAAATTTGCGGCACGCGCCGCTCGCTATCTGAGCCGCAAGAGCGGGCTCGAGCTGCGGCCGAGCCCGAACTATTTCGAGGCGCTGTCGTCGCAGGACGCGGCCGTCGAGCTCTCCGGACAATTGCGCGTGCTCGCGGTGTCGGTCATGAAGATCGCGAACGACCTGCGCTGGATGAACAGCGGTCCTCTGGCAGGATTGGGCGAAATCGCTTTGCCCGCGCTGCAACCGGGCAGCAGCATCATGCCCGGCAAGGTCAATCCGGTGATTCCGGAAGCGGTCGCGATGGTCGCGGCGCAAGTCATGGGGAACGATGCGACGATCGCGATTGCGGGTCAGTCGGGCAACTTCCAGTTGAACGTCATGTTGCCGCTCGTCGCGTACAACCTCCTGCAGAGCATCGACTTGCTCGCGAATGCGGCACGCGTATTGGCCGATTCGGCGATTGCGGGGTTCACCGTCAACGAAGCCCGCATCGGCGCGGCGCTCGAGCGCAATCCGATCCTGATCACTGCCTTGAACACCGTGAGCGGCTACGAACAGGG
Source organism: Lysobacteraceae bacterium (assembly GCA_012516015.1). GTDB lineage: Bacteria > Pseudomonadota > Gammaproteobacteria > Steroidobacterales > Steroidobacteraceae > Steroidobacter. Next base: position 820 of record JAAYXG010000467.1, read on the forward strand.
CGCGAAGATCGCGAAGCAGGCTTACGCGGAAGGACGGCCCGTCCTCGACGTGGCGGCGGAGCAAACGAAGCTCTCGCGCGAGGAGTTGGAGAAATTGCTCGATCCGCGCGGCCTGGTGAAAGGCGGCGAGCCCGGAGGCGGCGGCTGATTCCGTGTCGTTACTCCCGATACTTCGCGACAAGACGAGGTTGCGTGCGCTCATCGTCGAGCGCCTCAAGGGAACGCGGGCGCATACGGATATCGAAAGTGCCGTGGAAGCCTCGGCGCGCTCGAGCGTCAATGCGCTCGTCCGTCAGTATCTGCCGGAAACACCTGCCGCAGCGGCGGTGCTCGTACCGATCGTCGATCGCGACGAAGGCCTCACCGTGTTGTTGACACGGCGCGCTTCGCACCTTCGACATCATGCGGGTCAGATCAGCTTCCCGGGCGGGCGCGTCGAACCGACGGATCTCGATGCGTTCGACGCCGCATTACGAGAGGCGCACGAGGAGATCGGCCTTCCGCGCGAGCGGGTGGAGCTCGCCGGTTACTTGGATCCGCAGCTCGTCGTGAGCGGCTTTTGGGTCACGCCCGTCGTCGGCTTCGTCGAGCCCGGCTTCGCTCTGACGCTCGATGCGAGCGAAGTCGAATCGACGTTTGAAGTGCCGCTGGCGCACGTTCTCGATCCGGCGAATCATCGTCCGCGCGAACGGGCGTTCGGCACGACGACGCTGCGCGTTTACGAGATCCCGTTCGGCCCATACAACATCTGGGGTGCGACCGCCGCGATGCTCATCGAGCTCTATAACGTGGTGAGCAGGCGCGAGGGCGCGCCTGCTGTGTGACGTGTAAGGTGTAAAGTGTGGAGTGGCGGGTCAGAGAATTTCGATTCTGACCTTACACCCTACACATTACACTTCCAGACGCGACACAGCGCAGATATGCAGCACCCGGCGCACAAGGCTCCGATCGCCCGTCTCTTAACGATCATGTCTCGCCTGCGCGATCCGAACGGCGGATGTCCGTGGGATCTCGAGCAGACCTTCAAGACGATCGCACCCTATACGATCGAGGAAGCGTACGAAGTTGCGGATGCGATCGAGCGCGACGACATGAACGACTTGCGCGATGAGCTCGGCGATCTGTTGTTTCAAGTCGTGTTTCACTCGCAGATGGCGCGGGAGCGCGGCGCGTTTACCTTCGATGACGTCGTCGATGCCATCTGCGACAAGATGGAGCGGCGCCACCCGCACGTGTTCGGCGAAGCGCGCATCGAGAACGCGGCCGAGCAGACGATCGCGTGGGACGAGCAGAAGCGTCGCGAGCGCGCGCAGACGGCGCAAAGCGTTCTCGACGACGTGCCGCTCGCGCTGCCGGCGCTGACGCGCGCGAACAAGCTCGGCAAGCGCGCCGCCGAGGTCGGCTTCGAGTGGCCGGATACGCACGGTGCGCTCGACAAAGTCGTGGAGGAAATCGAGGAGCTGCGAACCGAGCTCGCCGCGTCGCCCGATCTCGAGCGAATCTCGAACGAGATCGGCGATTTGCTGTTCAGTCTCGTAAACGTGTGCCGATACCTGAGGATCGATCCCGAAACCTCGTTGCGCAATGCGAACGCCAAATTCGAGCGGCGCTTCCGCTATGTCGAACGCCGGCTCAAGGAGCAGGGCCGCTCGCCCGAGCAGGCGACGCTCGAGGAGATGGATGCGTTGTGGGAGGAGGGCAAGAGACGAAACGGCGCCGAGTGACGAGCACGCCCCGACCCTTTTTGCCCGTCGCCCGTCACCGAATAGTTCAGTTTCCATTCAGAGCCTCAAACCTACAGTCCCTTCCAAGGTCGGCGAATCCAAGCCGGCGCTCGGAGAGAAGAACATGCGTTTGAGTCGCAGTCTGATTGGTGTAGTGGGTGTGCTGGGCGTGGTTGCGACCGCTTCCGCCGCGCCGCCGCCTTGGTCGAATGCGCGCCACTATCGCGGGCCCTCGCATGCCGAGTACCAGTACGCCCGAGTCGTGCACGTCGATCCCATCGTCCGTCAGGTCCGTGTCGAAACTCCGCGCCGGGAGTGCTGGGACGAGACGCGATACGTCGATTCTCGCCCGCATATCTCGGATCCGAACGTCGGCGGACGCACCTTGCTCGGAGCCGCGATCGGCGGCGTCATCGGCCATCAGTTCGGCAGTGGGCGAGGTCGCGACGCGGCCACGATCGCGGGTGCCCTCATCGGTGCCGGCGTCGGCTACGACAGCGCGGCGAAGCGTTATCCGCACGGCGGATACGAGGAAGTCGTGCAGCGGTGCGACGTACGCTACGAGCACGCCGTCGAGGAGCGCATCGAGGGCTATCGTGTGACGTACGAGGTCAACGGCCGGCATTACAAGACGCAGCTCCCGTACGATCCGGGCGATCGAATCCGGGTGCGCGTTGCCGTGTCGCCGGCCGAGTGAGCCGAGGCGGGGCCGGGACGTGATCTCGCGTTCCGCGGCAAGTACACTACGAGAACACCGGCGCTTCGAGGTGAAGTTGCCGGTGTTCGACCATTGAGGGGACTTGAGTTTCTTTTGCGCGATGATCTCATCTACCGCCGACGCCGGAGTCTCCTAGCCGTCATGCGCAGTTCTCGATTTTTGGTGCTGCTCTGTGCGTTGCTGACGACGCTGGGCAGCGTGACGCATGCGCAAGAGCTCATCGATCGGCGCAACCAGCCGCGGCGCGAGCAGCGCGCGCCGCAGAACATCTCTTTGGACGATGCGGTGCGAATGGCCCAGAGCCGCTACCGCGCAAAAGCGGTGCGAGCGGAGACCGTGAACAACGGCGGGCGACGAGTGCATCAGATTCGCCTGCTGAGCGCCGAAGGCAAGGTCTGGATGGTGCGAGTGGATGCGGAAACCGGAGCGATGTATTGAAGGCCGGTTGACCGTTGACGGTTGACGGCCAGAGGAATGGGCGCCAATGATTCATCGCACCGACCTGATGCACGGGCTTCTTTGTGCGGGTAGAGGTGTGGAGGTGCGGACGCCAGAAGGCTGGCACACTCTGGCCGTCAACTCTCAACCGTCAACTGTCAACTAAGCTCATCTCTCATGCGTGTACTGATCGTCGAAGACGAAACCGCGTTGCGCGAATCGCTCGTGCAGCAGCTGAAGGATGCCGGCTTCAACGTCGACGCTGCGGCGGACGGCGAGGAAGGGCTGTACTTCGGACGCGAGTACGCGATCGATCTCGCGATCATCGACCTGGGGTTGCCGAAGGTGCCTGGGCTCGAGCTCATCAAGAAGCTGCGCGAGGAGCGCAAGGCCTATCCGATCTTGATCCTCACGGCGCGCGATCGGTGGCAAGACAAGGTCGAAGGATTGCAGGCGGGCGCGGATGACTATGTCGCGAAGCCCTTCCATTTCGAAGAGCTGCTTGCCCGCATGCAGGCGCTCCTTCGCCGTTCGGGCGGTTGGGCGCAACCCGTGCTCCGCTGTGGTCCCGTCGCACTCGATCCGCGCACACAGGAAGTGACCGTCAACGACCAGAAAGTCGAGCTCACGAGCTTCGAATATCGAATCCTCGAATATCTCATGCATCGCGCAGGCGAGGTGATCTCCAAAACGGAGCTGACGGAGCGCCTGTATGCGCAGGATTTCGATCGCGACAGCAACACGATCGAAGTCTTCATCGGCCGCTTGCGGCGCAAGCTCGATCCCGGCGATACGATCAAACCGATCGAGACTTTGCGCGGGCGCGGCTACCGCTTCGCGCTCGAGCGCGAAGGCGCGAGCGCAGGCGCGGTTGACAGTTGACGGTTGACCGTTGACGGCCAGAGAAAGCGCTCCTATTCCGGTCCTCGTACTTCCCGCGTTCTGTTCCGACCGTCCACTGTCACCGTCAACCGATAGATGGCTCCCCGCTCACTAAGCGCTCGGTTGCTCGCGTCAGCGAGCGTGCTGCTGATCGTTTTTTTCGGGATCACGATTGCGGCGCTCGACATCGTCTTTCGGAATCTATCCGAGCAAACGATGCGCGATCGCCTCGAGGGCCAATTGCTCGCGTTGATTACGGCCTCCGAGGAAGACCCGGACGGGTGGCTACAGCCTGCGCCCGCCAAGACGGAGGAGCGCCTCGAGAACCCGGGGTCGGGTCTGTATGGAGAGATCCTGCGCAGCGACGGCTATCCGAGCTGGCGGTCGAACTCGCTGACCGGCACGGGGCTCGACTTCAAGACCCATCTTCGCTCGGGCGAGCGAGCGTACGTGCAACTGCATCGTGCCGACGGCGCACCTGTGCGCGCCTTGAGCCGCGCGATCGATTGGCAGTTCGAGGACGGCGTCGTGCGCACGTTCGTCTTCAGCGTCGCAGAAGATCTCGATCCGTATTACAGGTCGCTTGCGACCTTTCGCGGCCGCCTGTTCGGTTGGTTCGGCTTCTTGATGCTGCTCTTGCTCGGCTCGTTCGCATTGATGTTGAGGCGTGTGTTGTCGCCCTTGCGCCGCGTCGAGCGCGAGATCAACGCGATCGAGATGGGCAATCTGACGGAGCTCGGCACCGGCTATCCGCGCGAGCTGCTCGGTATCACGGCGAACCTCAATGCACTGCTTCGCAGCGAGCGCGAGCGTCTCGCGCGTTATCGCAATACCCTCGGCAATCTCGCGCACAGTCTCAAGACGCCGCTCGCGGTCATGCGCAACGTGCTCAATCATCCGCAAGTGCGAGCGCTTCCCGTCGCTCGGCAGCTCGATGAACAAGTGAGCCGTATGGACGATATCGTCAAATATCAACTGCGGCGCGCGGCGGTGTCCGGCGGCACGGGACTCGGCTCGGCGCCCGTCAACGTACGCGAGAATCTGGAGTCGTTGCGCTCCGCGTTGCTCAAGGTTTACGCCGACCGCGGCATCGAGTGCACGCTCGAAGTCGATGGGGGATGTGTCTTCTTCGGCGATCGGGAAGATCTGACCGAGATGGCAGGCAATCTGCTCGATAATGCGTTCAAGTGGGCTTGCTCCAAAGTGCACGTACGCGCGGAACGATTGACTGCTCCCAAGGCACGGCGCGATGGATTGAAGCTCATCGTCGAGGACGACGGGCCGGGCGTACCGCCGGAGCAGCGCTCCCATGTTCTTGCGCGGGGAACGCGGCTCGACGA
>JAAYXG010000468.1 GCA_012516015.1 Lysobacteraceae bacterium
ATCAGCAGCGCGGCCGCCGTGTGGCCCTGATCGTCGAGCATCGACGCATAGAGGCGATACGGCGACGGGTACCCCGGCGCTTCTTCGATCGCGACTCGAAGCGCATCTCTCGCTTTGCGCGGTTCCTGATTGCGCAACAGCGTGACCGCATAGTTGTAATTCAGCATTACGCTCTTCGGGAAGCGGCGGACCGCCTTCGCGAATGTCTTCATCGCCTCGTCGGCCCGTCCCGAATCGTCCTGGCAGTTGGCGATCATCGCAAACGCCGCCGGCTGCGCTTCCGATTCGATCCGACTGCTGCGAGTCGCATACGCAATGCAGTTTTCGTAATCCTTGAGCGACTCGTAGCTCATCGCGATCTCATAGAGCACCAACCCGTCGTTCGGATCCTCTTCGAGCAGCGATTGATACACCCTGATGGCTGCGTCATAGCTGCCGGCATCGTGCAGCTCGATCGCGCGCTTGATCGCGGCTTCGCGCTCGGTCGCCTGCTCGGATGCGAATGCGGCGCCGACGCACAGAGAAGTAGACAGCAAACCGGGCAAGAGCATCGTTCTTATAGACATTGTTCACTCCGCAGGAGACCTATGCCCATCCGACACGCTACACCCCTGCGGCGCGCGAGGAAAGCCGCCCGGTGCAACCGGATCGGCAGCGGCCCCGATGTTCGATAGCCGTCTCGAGAGTGCGCCCGTTAGCGGCTCATATGTCGAGTTTCAACCGCCCAACAGATCTCCGCCGATGCCATCCGTGCGCCGTTGTCGCCGGGCCGATCTTGACGCGCTACGCTTTCGATCAGAATCGTCTGCGCGTTGCCGTAAATCGGTTTCACGCCTTCAGCGACAAAGGCGAATGCACGTCCCTTCACCGGAATCACGGTCAGCGTTTGGGCAATCGGCTCGGGCCCTTCGATCTGCGCGCCGGGCGTCAGGCCTTCGATCGGGCGCGGCAGATAGATCACCTGGCCGCTCTCGTCGATGTCGATGGGCTCTTCCAGCGGCTCGAGGAATGACAGGCAGAATCGTGCCGAGACCACACCTTTGTTGAACACGGTCACGGCCGCGTTGCGGCGATCGGGCGAGGTCTTCACGGAGATCTCGCCTGAGAGCGGCACGAACGTCACTGCAAACGCAGCGCTCGTGAGGAGTCCGATGGCCGCTGCGAGCAAGATCTTCTTCAAGTTGCTCCTCCGATTGGCATAGAGGGCGGATCCGTCGTCGGGAAGGCGCACGCATCCCGCTCTGAGGATCATGCGCGAATTTTGGCCAACGCTCGATTGACCGCCTCGATATCGAACGCGCCGGGATCGAAGCGCCCGCCGATCCAATCGAGCATCTCGCGGCGCTCCGGGTGCCGCGGATCCGCCATGACTGCCAGGAATCGCTCATAACCCGGCACGCCGCCGACATCCTCGGGCGGGCATGCGTTCTCTCCGGCGACGCAGCGGATCTCGTGCGCCTGCGCGTAGCGATCTTCGATCAGCACGACGTGATGCCAGTCATCTCCGAAATCGTACACGTAGTCGAAGCAGCGCGCATTCGGCCCCAGCGCAGCCGCCAACTCGACGTTTCGCTCATCGACGTGTCCGAGCTCTCGCGCAAAGTCGGGGTCGGGTGCGCCGTAGCGCACGCCGCCGATCACGAATTCATGCAAGTGATTGTTCGCCCATCCCATGCTCGCTCGAAGCACGCGGTCGAGCTTCGGGAGCGTCACGTTGCCGGGAACGAAGATGCGCCGCCACACGCGCGCTTCGACGCCGAGCAGCTCGATTCTGACTTGCCACCAAGTTTCAACCGTTACGTTTGCACTGGACCTTCTCGGCATGGATCGACCTCCGCGTGATGTTCAGGCAACGGATTGCGCGAGACGTAGTTCCCGAAAGGGCACGAAGCCATGTTCTGCGTCGCAGAGTGACAGCGCTCGTCCGCCGATCTAGACTGCGGCCAAAACGAACAACGTCCTTCGGGCCGATCACATCGACGCGAACGACCGCATCAGGGACATGGACTCGAGATGACTCGCTCCGTTAGAGACGAGCACGACCGGACTCGCGCGAGACAGGCGCCCGCTCGCGCTTCCGCCCTCCGCTCCAGTTGCGCAAAAGATCGACCGTACATGCGCGCGAGCGATCGCGCACCTCGAAGACATCGCATGAGGAACGGACCATGCTCGATGAACGCGCCTTCATAAACAGAGTCGAGACTGCGAACGTCGAAGAGTTCACTCGGATCCTGGCACGCCCGGATCGAGACGAAGAGCGCGTGTTGCGCGCGCATCTCGGCGACGAGCGATATCGACGTCTGCACGCGACTGCCTTGCGCCAGACAGCGCGGCGCGGCGCGCGCCGGCCGAAAGGGAACGTGGTCGTCATCCACGGGATCATGGGAGGCGAGCTCACATCGTATAAAGGCGGCGCCGCCGACCATATCTGGGCCAAGGTGTTCGCGCTGATCGGCGGCAAAGTCGCGCGCCTGCAGCTCAGCGAGGATGGCCGCTCCGATGCGGATCCGGAGTATCAGGTGCAAGCATCGGGCATCATGAAGCGCGCTTACGGAGAGATCCTGCTCGAGCTCGCCGATCGATGGAACGTGCGCGCGTTTTGGTACGACTGGCGCAAGGACTTGACGCTCGCCGCAGCGGATCTCGACGCGAGAATTCGCTCATGGTTTGGCGCCGATGCCCCCGTTCACTTGGTCGCGCACTCGATGGGCGGATTGGTGGCGCGCATGTTCATTCGCGACTATCCCAAGCGCTGGGAGAAGATGGCAAACGGTGCGCCCGGCAGCGGCGGCCGTTTGGTCATGCTCGGCACGCCGAATCACGGCTCGTTCGCGATTCCTCAAGTCATCACCGGCTTGGAGGGGATGGTTCGAAAGCTCGCGATCGTGGATCTCAAGCACGGGCTGGATGATCTCCTACCCGTCTTCAATACCTTCGTCGGCTCTTATCAGATGCTGCCCTCTCCGCTCGCGATGCCTGAGATCGATTGGCTTTACGAAGCCGCGTCCTACGCTCCGCTTTCGGTCCCGCAAAGACACCTCGATACGGCGCGCGCACATCATGAATCGCTCGCGAAGATCATCGACTCGGAACGTATGATCTATATCGCCGGATACGATCAGCTCACGTTCTCCGGCTTCAAGAAGAAGCAGCCGGCCGCGGAGGATGCCTATTACGTTACTCTGGACGGCGACGGCCGCGTGCCGCACGCGCTCGGATTCCTCAAAGGCGTGACGAGCTACTTCGTCAAGGAAGGCCACGGCGATCTGCCCGCAAACGACAAAGTGATCGCCGCCACCTCGGAGCTTCTGCAGGCGGGGCAGACGCAAATACTGCCGACGACGAAGCCGTCGACTCGCTCGGCGCCGCAAGCCGAGCTTGCGCAAGAGATCTGGACGCAACAGCAGGCCGAGCTCGACAAATTCAGAGCGCTCGCCGAAACGACACGATCGCGAGCGCCCGCCGCCGGAGCGACGAAGGAAATCGATCCGAGCGAGCGCGAGCTCGAGGAGAATCTCACGCGCGGGTTCCTTCCGGCCGAATCCGAAGAGCCGTCTGGTTTCGTCGAGGTCGAAGCGCACCCGCCAACGATCGAGATCGTTCTGCGCCAGGGCAGCATCGCCGACACCAGTCCCATCGACGACCGCAGGCTGCCGATCGACGCGATCTCGGTCGGCCATTACATCGGTGTGCGCCCGCAGTTCGCGGAACGCGCGCTGGACGAGGCTATTTCGGGCGCACTCGCACGACGAGGGCTCGAGACCGAATCGGGACAAGGCTTGATCGGCGACTACACCGATCGAGGCGTGCTTCGAGGCGAGCTCGGCCAGCCTTTTTTCATCGACGATCCTCGCGCGCCCGGCAAGCGGATCGTCGTGCTGGCCGGAATGGGACTGCCCGGGCGCTTCGGCACGCCGGAGCTCAGCGTCATGGTTCGCGAGCTGGCGTGGTCGCTCGCACGGATCGGCAAGAAACATCTCGCGACCGTTCTTATCGGCACCGGCAGCGGCAACATTGCCGTCGCGGATGCCGTTCGCGCCTGGTTGCGCGGACTCGGCGCGGCCCTATCCGGCACGGACGCGACGAACGATCAGGCGCTGAAGCGCGTCACCTTCGTGGAAATCGATCCGAGACGCTTGATTCAGATCGACAGTGCGATCAAGAGCGCGAAGAAGGCTCTCGAATCGCAGATCCAGGTCGAGTACGAGGAGATCGGCAAAGCGCGGATGGCCGAGCTCGTGAGGTCCGTGGGAGCAAAGCTGAACGCGGATGCCCGCGAAGAGTGGGAGGAATGGAAACGCAGGGCGCGGGCGGACGCAGTCGCAGATCGACACGCGAACGAAATCCCGACTCGAATGACGGTCGAACGGGATCGAGATGGATATCGTTTCGGAGCGATATCGGCGACCGCGTCGGTTCCCGACCGCATCACGGTCTTGGATTCGCTCTTGGTAACGCAGGCCAACGACCAGCTCGCCGCGAGCGCGAGTTGGGAGAGCCAGCGCGAGGCAGGCGATCTTCTCGGTCGCTTGTTGTTCCCGGCGGATCTCAAGCCGCACCTGAGCAGCGAAGCGCCGATCGTCATGACGATGGACAGCGCGACGGCTCGCATCCATTGGGAAATGATCGTGCACAGCGAGCGCTCCGGGAAGTCACGAACGAGCGGGCAGGACGGCACGCTCGATGATTTCCTCGGCACGAGTCGCGGATTCACTCGTCAGCTTCGTACGCCTTTCGCGCCACCGCCCGAGCCGCCACCGCCGCCGCGGCGCACGCTGCGCGTGCTCATCGTTGCCGATCCGGCTGCCGATGCGCCGCTCCCGGGTGCGCAGTTCGAGGGCGCCACGCTCGCGGATCTCTTCCGCAGCTTCAACACCGTGCACGGGTCACGCACCGAGAGTCGCATCGAAGTGGTGACATTGCTTGGACCGACGGAGGCCACACGCGTCAATGTCCTGCGAGAGCTGCTGTTGCGGCCCTATGACGTGCTTCACTTCGCGGGGCATTGTGTCTACGACGAAAAACAGCCGCGCCAATCGGGCTGGATCTTCTCCAACGATGAACGCCTCACGGCGGACGAGCTCAACAGAGTCGATCGCATTCCGAGCTTCGTCTTCTCCAATGCGTGCGAGTCCGGCATCACCGACGGCCGTGTGATCCGGGCGTCCCGCCGCTCGGCGGGCCTTGCGCCGGGCTTTGCCGAAGCCTTCTTCGCGAAAGGCGTGGCGAACTTCGTGTGTACGGCGTGGCGAATCGACGACATCGCGGCGAGCGATTTCGCACTGACCCTGTACGGTGCCCTTCTCGGCTTGAAGGTGGACTTGGACGACCTGAGCGCGTTCGAATCCACCTCCGCGCTCTGCTTGTACGAGGCGATGCGCGATGCCCGTCGCGAGATTGCGATGCGCGACTACGGCGTTCGCACTTGGGGCGCCTATCAACACTATGGCAACCCCTACTTCCGATTCTTCGACGCGAATGCGTTCGACGGCCGCCGCGACGCTTCGCATCGCGCGGCCGGCGCTTCCGCTAAACGCCGCCCCGCGAAAAGCACGAAGCGTAGGAACAGCAAAGCGAAGAGAAAGAGAAGGTAGGACCGCTACGATAAGCCTGAGCGCTCGTAGATCGCGCTTCGAGCGCTAATTCGTGCGATCCCAAGCGGCAGGTGCTAGGCCTCGATCTCCCTTACGCCTTCGCAATCCAACCGCGAGCACGCCCAGAACTCCGGCTGCGTGCTTCGCTTGCCTACTGCGTGAATCAT
>JAAYXG010000047.1 GCA_012516015.1 Lysobacteraceae bacterium
CACGCCGCCGCAAATGCGCGGCTCGTCGCTCACGACACCTTCCACGAGCACGCGATGTCCGAGCCAGGGTGGCGTAACCGGCGCGCTGACATCGGTCTGAATGGTGAGAAAGTAGGTCTCGCCTTCGTACTCCGCGAGCCAGCAGGGCACGGTGCTCGTGTCGCGCACGATCGGGCAGGCGACGAAGTTGCGATGATTGGGCGGCGGTAAGGTTGCGCAGCCGGACAGGACACCTATCAGCAGCGCCGTGCAGACCCACGTTCTCATAGCACGCTCAGGAAGCGGACCAAGTCGTCGCGCTCCTGGTCCGTCAATCCGATGTTGAAGCGGCGATCGTAGAAGTCCACGAGCTCGCGCAGCGACGATGCCGAGCCGTTCACGAAGTAGGGCGCCCGTGCGGCGAGGCCGCGGAACTGTTGCATCACGATCGCGCCGACATCGTTGCACTTGCCGGAGATGAGCGCGCGTCCGGGATCCTGCGTGTAGATCACGCGGCCGAGGAACGGATGCGGCGGCACATCGGGCTTGCACGTGATCTTGAACAAGGGCATCTGCTCCTGCCGCGCGTTCCAAGGGTTCTGCGGCTCTTCGCGCGCCCAGGGCAGATTCGTCGTACCGATATCCATCCAGCCGTTGGCGATGTCCATGCCCATCATGTGCATGCCGTGGCACGTCGCGCAGGTGCGTTTCGTCGGATTGCCAAGGCCGACGGTGTTCAAGTGCATCGCATCTTTGATCCAGAAGGTACGGAACATGAAGATGTCGTGCCCGCCTGCGATCGAGCGCCGCGCTTCGCTTTCGGCATTCTCTGAGGCCGGCAGTCGATGCCATTTCTCGCCGAGCGGAATGACGTAGTTCGTGATGTTGTTGCCGAGGACGCCCTCGCGCCCGTCGGCGACATTGCGCACGCCGAGGCCGGGCGGTCCATCCGGCTCCATCAGATCGCCGGCCGCGTGATCGAAAACTTGTGCCGTGTAGATCTGCTGCTCGAACTCGACGATGCGCTCGAGCTGTTCCGGCGGGAGCCGCCCGTCGAACTGCAGATGCGTGATCGCAGCCTCGATCGCTTGCGTACCGAGCGTCGGCTGGCGCGCGTCCGCGAGCATGTTCATGCCCGAGGGCAATCCCGTATCGGGATCGCGGCTCGCCGGCAGGCCGTTCTTGCCGATGAAGGCGAACACGCCGAAGCCTTGATGCGTGAAGTACTTCGTGTTCGCCGCGACGCGCGGACGACGATAGACCGAGATCATGGGGTTCGCGCTCGCGAGTCCGTACTGCGGGTGCAGATTGCAGCCGGTCGGATCGCGCACCACTTCGATGTCGAACTCCGGATCGATGGGCGTGCCGTCGGCCGCCTTCGGCGGCCACGGCAGGAAAATGCGGAACAGTCCGCGTTCGAGCAGCAGGCTATACGATTTCGGATCGTCCGGCGGGAGATGCGGGCAATTCATGCCGTCGACCGCGGCGAAGATCGGATCCTTGCCGCCCGTCTCCCGCCAGCGTTCCTGGATCGTGGACACCGAGAGCGACATGGCATTGGCGGGCTGATGACAGCTCACGCACGCGCGTCCGTTCTCGCCGATCGGCTCGAAGAACGGATGGCCGCGCGTGTCGATGGCGCCGGAGGTGTTCAGAATCCCGAGCACGCCGTGCTCGTTCGGATACGTGATGTAGGGCGCGAGGGGGACGCCGTCGCCTGGCTCCCACCAGCGCGTCGCCGGCGCAGTCGTTGTCGGTGTCGTCTGCGTTTCCTGCGCCTGGCGATTCTGCGCGGGCACGTGTCCCGCTACGCCGCTCGCGGTCGCGCCCGGTACATCGGCGGCATGCGCCAATGGACCAAGCGCGAGCAGCGCGAGCGGACCCCAGTGCTTACGAAAGCGGCGTGATGCTGCTTTAGAAATCGTACTTCGCACGAATACCGTACTGCCTCGGCGCGCCGAAAATGATGCCGCCCTGTGCGCTGCTCGCGTCTTGCACCTGCGCAGCAATGTATTCCTTGTCGAACACGTTCGAGACGAATCCCTCGAGACGCAGCTGCTGCAGCGGCACCCAGGTTACGCGCACATCCGTGATCGTACGCGAAGGCACCACGGTTTGCGTATAGCGAAACGGCGTCGAGAGCTGCTCGTCCATGTAGGACGCTTGAATGCGCGGCGTCAGCGTCGCCGAACCGATCATGAACTCGTATTCGATACCTGCCGTTGCGGTCAACTCCGGGGCGAACGGGATCGGCGAGCCTTTGGGCACCAGTCGATTGGTATTCGTCTGCGAGTCGGTCAGCATCGCGTCCTTCGTGAACTCGGTGTCGAGCGCGCTCACACCCAAATTGAAGCCGAGGCCGCCAAACCGGCCGAGCAGCTCCAGCTCTACACCGATGATTTCGGCCGGTGCGGCGTTCAGCGTGTTGGGCAACAGGATCGGCGGCGTGCCTACCGCAGTGAGCGACGAGAGTTGGATGCCGTCGTACTCGGAGTAGAAGGCGGCACCGTTCAGTCTCAGTCGACCGTCTGCGAGCGTCGTCTTCCAGCCGAGCTCCATGACTTCGTTCGTCTCGGGATCGTAGTTCGGCAAGCGCGGGTCGAGATTGATCCCGCCCGCCTTGTAGCCGCGCGAACCCGTCGCATAGAGCATCACGTCATCGTTGACGAAGAACTTCACACCCAGACGGCCCGTCGTCTCGCTCGATTCGAGGTCGGTCGTGCAAGGAAAGCAGCCCGGCGGGGGCGGCCCCGGAATCGCAAGCCGCGTGTACTCCTGGCTGTCCTCCGATCTTCTCACGCCGAGATCGAGCGCCCAACGATCCGCAAATCTCCAGTCGATCTGACCGAAGAGCGAGATGGATTCGTTCTTGAGCACGGTGTCGATCGTCGAGTTCGATTGCACGAAGTTGACGGTGTTGCGATTGTCGCGCCAGACCTGTACCGGGCTTTCTTCTTCCATATAGAAGGCGCCGACGACCCACTGCACCGGTCCGTCGCCTCGCGAGAGCAAGTTCACTTCGCTCACGAACGTCTCGAGCTCCTGGTGCGTCTTGCCGATGCGGCCGCGATAGATCGCGGTGTTCGCGCCGCTCGTCGGCAGATCGGGCGGGACCGGCAGTGCGGTTGCGGAACGATCGCCGTCCGCCTGATCCGTCGTCTCGGCATCGAAATAGGATGCGAGCACGCGCAACTGCGTATCGGCGGGAAGATCGAAGCGTCCCTCGAGCGACGCGCGATAGCCGCGCTGATTCAGGAACGAAATGGCGTCCTCCTCGATCACGAACGGACCGGAGGAGCCGAGATCGTCGCGATTCTTGATCGCGTTATTGCCCGTCTCGCGCTCGAAATACTCGTAGCGCAGATCGAACGTTGCGCCTTCCGTCGGTTGATAGCGCAGGGAAACACGTGCCCCGGTATCGGTGCCGCTGCCGGGTTTGCTCGGGCTCGGCCCGACGTTCTTGCTGTAGCTGCCGCGGTCGTCGTAGACGCCGGCGATGCGTACCGCCAGTGTGTCCGAGAACGGCGCGTTCAATGCCGCCACCGTGCGGTACCAGTCGTAGTCGGCGATCGTCTGATCGATGTAGCCGGAGAAACCATCGAAGTTCGGCGCCGGCGTTCGCACGTAAATCGCACCGCCGGTCGAGTTCTGGCCGGTCAACGTACCTTGCGGTCCGCGCAGCACTTCGATTGTGTCGATGTCGTAGAACGATTGCGCGATGAACTGCTCATGCGGGATGAACATGCCGTCGATGTAGTACGCGACGCCGGGATTGGAAGTCGGTGCGGATTGCGCGATACCGACGCCGCGAATGTTGATGAACGTCGAACGGTTGTACGTGTTGATCGCGACGCTCGGTGCCGCCTGTTGCAGATCGATCACGTTGTCTATGCCTTGCGCGGCAAGGGCGGCCGCAGTCATGACCGTTGCCGAGGTCGGCACATCCTGAAGGCTGACGTCGCGTCGTTCCGCCGTGACGATGACTTCCTCCAATGCCGACTGCTGAGCGGTGCTCTGCGCGTACGCGGTGCCGCTCAACGCTGCTGCAACCGCGATCGAAACCAACGTTCTCGAGTGAAGCGCACGCAGGCGCGGGAACGGACCGAATGTCATGGATACTCCCCGGTATTTGATGTAGATCAATTCTAGGAAGCGGTGCTCGCCCGGAGGAAACACCGAATCCGTCTGATGCCATAAGCGGTTTCGATACCTACGAGTTCGACTGCTGGGCGGAAGCGCAAATGTCCCGACGCTCCTCTGCTGAGAAGCCCAATGAGGCAAGCACCGAGTCGGTGTGCTCGCCGTACGCGGGCGGCGGGCCATCGACGCCCGGTCCGTCTTCGCTCATGAGAAAACCCGCATTGACAATCGCCACATCGTTGCGCTCCGGAAGGCCCGGAATCTCGAGCTGAAGCTTGAGCTGCCGTTCTTCGAGCGCGGGGAGCCCGACGGCTTCCGCAACGGTGCGGACCATGCCGCACGGTAAACCCGCGGCGCTCAAGCGGCGTTCCCATTCCTCGGCGGGCGCTTGCGCGAAGATGTTCTCCAGCTCCGTGTGCATCGCAGCCGAGTGCTTACGGCGCAGATCCGGCGTGGCAAAGCGAGCGTCCTGCAACCAGTGCTCGCAGCCGAGCTCTCGTGCGAGCAATTCGAACTGCGACTGCTGAACCACACCGAGCGAAATGCTACGGCCATCGGCTGCGGTGAAGAGTCCCGAAGTCGGTTGTCCGCTGTAGCCTACGTTGCCGGTGCGTTCGGGCTGCTGTCCTGTGACGAGGTAGGGCACGACCGCCGACGTCATGAAGGCGATGCTGGCATCGAACATCGCGACGTCGATGTATTCGCCGCGATTCTGGCGTTCGCGCCGCAGCAGCGCCGCCACGATCGCAAACGCGGCCGTTTGTCCCGTCAGCGTATCCACGACGGGAAAGCCGACGCGCGACGGCTCATCGCCGTGTTCGCCGCCGAGCGTCATCATGCCGCTCGTCGCCTGCACGATATTGTCGATCGCTGGCCAATCGCGCCGCGGTCCGTTCTGTCCGTATCCTGAGATCGAGCAATAGACGATGCGCGGCTGTAGCGCTCGTGCCGACTCGTAGTCGAGCCCCAGCCGCTTCATGACTCCCGGGCGAAAATTCTCGACGAGCACATCGGCCGATCGGATCAAACGGCGCGCGGCTTCGAGCGCCGGCGGATGCTTCAGATCGAGCGTCACCGACTTCTTTCCGGCGTTGACGCCGATGAATGCGGGTGCCATGCCGTCATAGCGGCGGTCGCTCCCGTAGTAGCGCAGCGCATCGCCGCGCCCCGGCGCTTCGATCTTGATGACCTCCGCGCCCAGCAAGCTGAGAAGATGTGTCGCGTAGGGACCCGCCATGACATGGCTGAAGTCGGCAACGCGGATGCCTTCAAGAGGTCGGCTCATTCTGATCCTTCGCGCAGTCAGGGATGTCGCCCGCGGCGATGCGTGGCGCAAGCTCGCGGGCAAGCTGAAAAGTGGTCAAGCCATCGATGTTGAAGCGGTTGAGCGAGCGGGCACGCGACTCGCCGTCGCGGATGTAGATTTCCTCGAACCGTGCACGTTCGTCGGCGGGCATCTCGAGCAACGTGAGGCCTTGCTCGCGGCCCAACTCGTAGCCTGCTCGATCCGCGGCGATCAGCTCCGCCGCGAGCGCGCGTTCCCACACTGAGATGCCGCGCGTAAGCAGCTCGCGTTGCCAGGGCTCGAGCGCGTTCCAACGCCGCGTGCCCATGGCGCGCGCCGCATAGGCGCCGCGGGGGATCTTCATTTCGGTGAAGTACTGCGCGACTTCGGCGAAGTGCAGCGACTTCAACGTATCGGCCGGCGCGACAACGCCGTCGAGCACGCCTTTGGCGAGCGCGGAGTACACCTCGCCCATCGCCATATCGACGGGGTCGGCGCCGAGATGTTTGAGCACGGCGAGCAGCTCCGACGGCGCGCGCAGACGCAGGCCTTTCAAATCCTCGAGCGTGCGCACGGGTCGATCGCGCGTTACGAGACCCGGCAAGTTGCCGCCTTGTACGGCGAGCACGGCAAGGCCATGCAACTCGCGGCCGAACTGCGGCTCGGCGGCGACGAGGCATCGATAGAGCGCGGTCTGTTCGGCGTAAGTGTCGAGTCCGGCGTAAAAGCCGGCCTGAGTCCGCTGCAGATGTGCGCCGCCGCGTGCGTAGATCGGCGTGATCAATCCGATGTCCGCGACGCCGTGGCGCAACTCGATGAGCGAGTGCTCCGACGACAAGAGCGATCCCGACCAGTACGGTTGAATTCGCAGCCGCCCGCCGGATTCTCGCTCGACCCACTTCATCCATTGGATATCCGCGCGGCTGAACGGATGACCGGGCCCGTAGGGGCTCGCATACGTGAGCACGGTGCCGGGCCGCTGCGCTTCCGCGGCGCAGCCAGCGAGGCACACGATCGCGATCGCTGCGAGCAGACCCCTCAAAGCAAGCCTCCCGCACGCAGGAAGTCCGCCACGTGCTCGACCATGCGTTCATGGCTCCAGTCGGCGGCATCCACCATGTCCGCGGAGAGCATTAGCGTCGGCACGCCCGCGGCCTCGAGCGCGAGCCGCGTGAGATTCGTACCGGACTGAGACAGGCGATTGCCCGGCGGTACGAGCATCACTGCGGCGTTGATACCGCAACGGTGTGCCTCGCTCACCATCCATTCGTTCATCCACGGCGGCAGGTGCAGCACCTCGTTCATCGAGCAGATGCGGCTTGCAAGGGCATGCAGCGGCCGGTCCTGCAGCTCGCGAATGTACTGAGGGCCCGCGAAGGGCATGTACATGGACCACACGAACGCCGCACCGTAACGGTCCTCGAGTGCACTGTAGAAGCCTGGGTCGTGCCACAGTCCGGCACCGATCCACATGAGTCGCAGCCGTTCCTGACCGCCTGCTCCGGAGCCGGCGGCAATGCGCTCGGCGACTTCGTCGCGGAAGCGGCGCGCGTGTGCGACCGCCCACTCCGAGCCGCGATGCCATTGCGGGATCATCGTGTTCGGCATCTGCTCGGCGATGGAGACGGGGCAGGGGCGGGCATCGCCGATCATGCGAGCCGCCTCATCGATATATCTTTCCTGTTCGTTGATCGCCTCCATCAAGCGTACGAACCGCGCCTCGTCGAAACGCCGTCCGGTTCGCGCCTCGAGTCGTTCGATGAGCTGCCGCATCTCGGTGACGAGCAGCTCGATGCGGCGCTCTTCGTACACCGTCGACCAATCGCGGTTCGAGTGGTCGAACCATCGTGGGTCCTTGTGCAGCCAGCCTGGCGCTTCCAACGCGAAGAACTCGGTGCCGAACGCGTCCGCCCATTGGCCGAAGACGTGCTCGATGCAATCGCAAGTCAGCCGTGCGACGAGCAGTGTCGGCTTCGGCAGTCCGCCCCAAGGCGCAGTGGCGGGATCGGCATCGAGCGTGCACGCGAGCCCGAGCGAACAGTAGTGGCAGCGACTTTGCGGGTAGCCCAAGCGATCCAGCACGCCGGCGTAGCGCGTCGAGAGCTGCTTCGCCGAGATATAGGCCGACCACCATTGATTGGTGATCAGCGGAATGTCCATCGCGTGAAAGATTTCGTGCGGCGTGTCCGCCTGCGCGATCACATAGGGCTCGCCATCGTCGATGACGCGACGCTTGAGCTCGGCGACGTAACTGCGTTGGTAGGCGGTCGCGGCTGCCGTGCAGGCGAGATCTTTGCGGCTGCGTTGTCCCGTGCTACGCGCTTCGTGGCGGTTCATTGAAATACTCCGAGCGCTTCGAGCGCTTCGATTCGTTCCGCCGACAGACCGCACAGCGTCGCCGCGATTTCGCGGCCGTGCTCGCCGAGACTGGGCGCGCGAAACGGCTCAATGCGACTGCGCGAGAAGGTGATGGGCGTACGCATGTGACCGAAGGGACCGAGCACGGCGTGATCGAGCGTGAGCAACGCACCGCGGCTCGCGAGCTGAGGGTCGTGCTCGATCAGATCCTCGATGTCCTGCACCGGTCCGGCGGCGATCCCCGCCGCTTGGAGTTGCTCGGCGAGCTCGCGCTCGTGCTGCGCACCCGTCCACTGCCGAAGCGCGTTCGTCGCCTTCTGCGGCTCGGTCGCGCGAAGGTTCGCGAGCTGACAGAGCCTCGTCCACTGCTCTGACGAATGGCAGGTGATCGCGATCCATCGATCCTCGCCCAATGTGGGGTAGACGTCTTGATGAAATACGCGTGGGTCTTGGTTGCCTGAGCGACGCGGACGCGCACCGCGCTGCGCGGCGAGCAGGGCATCGCGCATCTGTTGCACGCAGATCTCGTACATCGACGCGTCGATGTGGCAACCGAGGCCGGTGCGGCTTCGATGGGCGAGCGCGGCGCAGGCGGCGGCGGCCATGACGTACGGCACGATCACATCGCCGTAGGGAACGGCGCCGGGAATGACCGGTCCACGGTCGGGCCAGCCCGTCAGCAGCGTGCGACCCGATAGCGCGGCACCCGTTCCATCGACACCCCACGCTTCGGCGAGCGGGCCTGTTTGGCCGTAGACACTGCCCGATACCATGATCAATGAAGGATGTCGGCGGCTCAGTGTGGCGTAATCGAGGCCGAGCTTGCGCATCGTGCCCGGCGAGAAATTCTCGACGACGACGTCCGCCCACTCGAGCAACGGATCGATCACTTCGCGGCTCTCCGGCTTCTTCATGTCGAGCGCGAGACTGCGCTTGGACGTATTGAGGTGCGCGAACCACGGCTTGTCATCGAGACTCGACGCACTCGAGCGGCTCACCTGCACGTCGAGCCGAGAGAGGCAAGGACGGCTGCGCGATTCGACCTTGACGATGTCGGCACCGAGATCGCCGAGGACTTTCGTCGTAATCGAGCCGACGAGCGCCCACGAAAAATCGAGCACGCGCACGCCGGACAAAGGACCGGGTCGCGCGCCCTGCGCCCGAGCGGCGCGAGGCGCCTCGGCAGCGGGGCCGGGCGTGATGTGCACGAATCGCGAGGGCGCGCGCACTGAATCCGCTTGCATCCAGAAGCGCCGCGCCTCGAGATGCGGATCCGCGAGCACCTCGGCCGGTTCCGCGAGCACTGTGGCGTTGATGCCGCGGCGCTGGCCTTCGCTTCTGATCTCCTCGCGCGTGCACGTGCGAAAGAACGTTTCGATGGCGCGCTCCCATTCCACGCGCACTTGCGGGTCGAGCGTCGAACGGTTGTACGTGTTCCAGTTCGTATCGCGCAGCGGATTCGTCACGCCCTTCTCGTCCATCCAATCGCTCAACGCACGATTGGCCGGCGCGCCGAATCGACCGGTCATGAGCGTGTGGAAGCAGTAGCCGTCGGCGAGCGGCCAAATGCAGCGCACGGTCGCGCGCCCATAGTTGAGCGCACCGCCGACGCGATGCAGCTTGCGTCGGTCGAAGTGCCACGCGAGCGCACCATTCACGTTGCGCGAAAACGCGACTTCTTGAACCGACACATCGATGTGCTGCCCGCGTCCGCTCGTATCCCGTTCGAGGAGGGCGGCGAGTGCACCGCTCGCGGCGACCATCTCGGCATGGAATCCGCACGCGTCGAGCGCTTCCTTGACGGGCGGGCGATCCGGATCGCCGGTCAGCCGCAGCGTGCCGCCGAGCGCGGAAGCGACGAGCTCCGATCCTCGCCAGTGCGAACGCGGTCCGCCGCTGCCGAACGGCGTTACGGAGACGTGAATCAACGCAGGGTTCGCGCTTTCCAGATGCGCGCGCGTGTAACCGAGCGCGGCAAGTCGCTCGAGCCCGCAGGTCTCGATGAGCATGTCGGCATGCGCTAGCCGCTCTTGCAGCTGGTCCACTGAGACCGCGCGGACAGACGCGCCGAGCGATTCCATGAAGCGGGCGAGGGCGCTCTCGTCAGCCTCCGCAAGTGCAATGACATTGATGTGCTGCAACGGTCTCATGTGCTCGATCTCAGCTTGGCGGCGAACGCTGCGATGGCATCGAGCGCTCCGGCCGATACGTTCCAGGGCTGCATGGCGAGAGGCAGCACGGCGATGCCTCGCGCGCGCAAGGCGCGTTCGATTCGAGGCGCGGCCCATGCGAGGCTCGCATCCTCCGTCACGGTCCACAGGATCACGCCCGCCACGCGAAGCTCGATCGCTCGATCGCAATAGTCCTCGGGCGCTTGCAGTTTCTGGCGCCACGAGTGAGCGCGGCAGCGCCGCGCAATCTGCTCGAAGGGATCGCTTGTGGTCGTACAGCCCTCGACGCGGTGCGGTGTCGATGCATTCAGGGTCGCGACGATGTTCGCACCTGCACTCTCGGCGGCTTCGTGCAAGCGCTCATCGCCAGGGGTGCTGCCGATCAGCAGCAGCCGAGTCGCCCCGGACGAGGCAGGTGCAGGGTCTCGCGCCGTGCGCAGTGTCGCATCGAAGCTCTCGGACCAATCTCGATCGGCGAGGCGTACGAGCCGTTGCGTGAAGCTGCCGCGAGCTGGCTGCGTCGCGAGTGTGGATTCGGCGGCCGCGGCCGAGAGCTCGGAGCGCTCTCGGACGCGCTCGATGGCTTGAGGCAGCGCCTCAATCGAGGTGCCGAGCTCACGCGCGAGATGACGAGTCGATGCGATCGTGTGTGCCAGGCTGCTGTCGCGATCCCAGTTCGCGATGTCGTACAGCAGCGGCTTCGGGCCGCCGCACAGCCCGCGACGTTGCAGCTCGCAAAAGTAGTAGTAGAGACGCTGCGCGCTATCGTCGCTGCGCGAGAAGATGACTGCTTCGAGCGCGTCGAGCTCGCCGCTCAACCATTGCTCGGCGATCGTGCGGCTCTCGGGCGAAAACGTCGATTCGACGTATCGATCCGCGCGAGGCGTCTCTCGATCGGGCGCTCCATGAATGCCTATCGGGATCGCTCCCGCGGCGAGAATGAGCTCGATCGGGTTGTCATATCCCACGTACCCGATCTTTCGACCGGACGAGCGGCGCTGCGAATTCGGTTCGATGTTCATTGACCGAGCCACGCTGGAAGGGCAAGTGCGACGGCCGGCACGGCGATCAGGAACGACAGGTGCACGAAGTCCGCCGCGAGAAACGGCACCACGCCTTTGAAGATGCGCGTCAACGGCGTGTCCTGCGCGATGCCTTGAATGACGTACAGATTGATGCCGATCGGCGGATGCACGAAGCCGATCTCCATCGTGCGAATCAGGTAGATGCCGAACCAGATCGGCGAGAGGCCGAGATTGACGATGATCGGCAACAGGATCGGCGTCGTGAGCAGCATCAACGCCAAGCCATCGAGCACCGATCCGAGCAACAGTAGGATCACCGTCATGACGATGATTGCGGTGAGCTGACCGCCGCCGACGCTCGCCATCAAGGCTTCCACCTGCGCCGCAAGGCCGGTGACGCTCATGAAGACCGAGAAAATGAGCGCACCGACGATGACGACGTAGATCATGCCGGTGGTACGCAGCGTTTGTGCGAGCGAGTCGATGAGCGTCTTGCGATTGAGCGCGCCGCGCCAGGCACAGAGCGCGAACGAGCCTACTGCGCCGACGGAGGCCGCTTCGGTCGGCGTAAACCACCCAAGGGCGATGCCGCAAAGCACGACGAGAATGAGCCCGGCCACATCGATCATTCTCAGTAACGCGGCGCGGCGCTCGTCCCACGAGGCGCGTTCGGCCCTAGGTGCGATGGAAGGTCGCCATCGGCAGAGCAGCACGATCGTCAGCATATAAAAGAGGGCTTGCGTGATGCCCGGAATGATCGCGGCGGTGAACAGCTTGCCGATCGACTGCTCGGCGAGGATGCCGAAGACAATGAGCGCGCCCGAAGGCGGGATGATCGATCCGAGCGTGCCGCCCGCGGCAATCGCGCCGGTGGCGAGCGCATCCGAGTAGCCGCGCTTCTTCATCTCGGGCAGTCCGATGAGCCCGATCGTTGCCGCCGTCGCGAGGCTCGAGCCGCTCACCGCGCCGAATCCGGCGCAGCCCGCGATCGAGGCAAGCGCGAGACCGCCGCGACGGTGACCGATCATGCGCGCTGCCGCATCGAAGAAATCGCGGCTCGCGCCGGCGGCAAAGCACAAATGCGCCATCAGCAGAAAGAGGGGCAACACGCCGAGCTCGTAGCGCAAGACGGTTTCGAACAGCACGACGCCCGACTTGACGATCGCGGGTTCCGGGCCGAGCAGCACGATGAGCCCCACCATTCCGACGAGACCCATCGCAACGCCGATCGGAACGCCGAGCGTCAACAGGATCAGCAGTGCGATGACGCCGAGCGTGCCGCTCATCGCCGCTCACCCGTACGCTCGAACAGCTCGCGTACGAAGAGCACCGCGATCGCGGCCGCGGCGATGAACGAGATCACGCGCAGCGGGCGAAACGGAATGTTGAGCAGCTCGCTTTGCTCGAATTCGCTCCACGTATCCACGGTGAGCCAGAGCGCGCCGGCGGCGAGCCCCGCGAAGAACAAGATCGACAAGAACGCGGACAGGCGCTTCAGCACTCCGCGTGTGCGAACGCCGACGCGATCGATGAGAAGCGTCACACGCGCGTGTGCCTGACTGATCGTCGTGGACACCATCGCAGCCGTGGCGGCGAGCAGGATCGCAGCCTGAATGATCTCGATCGCCCCCAACAAAGGAAGGCCGATATGGCGTCCCAGGACGGACACGGCTTCCACCGCCATCGCGAGCAGCAAGCCCGCGGCGCCGATGTAAAACAACGGGCCGCGCGCTTCGGTGCGCCGGCGCTCCTGAGGGTTCACATGAGCCACGCGTCGTCCCCTTCCATCTGCAGGCGAAGCGGCGGCAATCCGGCTTCGACAGTGATTGCTTCAACGTAACGACAAATGCGGTCGCGCGCTTCGGTGCGAGCGATGACAGGGCGGCCTGGCGGTTCGACATCGACCGGGCGCAAGCCGACACGAAGCGCGCCGCTCCCGCTCACCTCGACGCGGCCCAGGAACGCGTTGACGGCTTCGGGATGAAAGGGCGCGAGCGGATACGCCGGATCGGGATCGAAGCCGAACATCGCGCGCCTTTTCCGCGCCCAGGCGGCTCGCGCGGGATGCGCTTGATCGGGACTGAGCGCGCGTGTCACGACACAGCCGTTGCCCAGTCCGTGAAAGATCGGCTTGCCGCGATGGAGCTCGATTCCGCGAACGATGTGAGCGTGGTGGCCGATGACGATGTCCGCACCGGCATCGATCGCCGCGTGCGCTACGGGCCGCTCGTACGGTGCCAGACGCGCGCGCGTGTGCACGATTCCTTTGTGCAGGGCTACGATGACGAGATCGGCACGTTGCCGCGCCGCTTGGATATCCGCGGCCATGTGACCGAGCGACGCCGGATCCGGCCGCTCGAGGGGGGTGGCAGGGGCGATGGGTCCCTCGCCGGCGGGCCATACATATATATATGCGCAGCCGGCGCGGTCCTCGCGAGCCCAGGCGGCTTCCGGACCGACGCAGTTGTAGCTCAGTAGCGCGACCGTCCGCGCACCGGCGCTGAGGTACGCGGGCCGACGCGCCTCGGCGAGGTTCGAGCCGGCCCCGGTATACGCGATCTGCAGCGAATCCAGCGTCTCGATCGTTTCCGCAATCCCGCTCGGCCCGCGATCGGCGATGTGGTTGCCCGCGAGCGTAACGGCATCGAAGCCGGCGCGTGCGAGCGCGCCCAAGTGCTCCGGCGGCGCCGCTGGCGCGGGCACGTCGCCAACGAGCTCGTCGGAAGACGTCGTGTGCGGCACCTCAAGGTGGCCGATCGCGATGTCCGCGTCCCGAAGGGCGGGAGCGATACCGGACAACCAGTGGTCGGGGTTCGGCTCATCGAGGATGAGATCGCCGGCGAACGTCAACTGCATGATGAAGCATCAACCTTCGAACTCGAGCTCACCCACGACGGGTAACAAGAGTGTCGAGCCATTCTTCTTGCCGCCGAAGATCGTGATCGTCGGCGGCGGATCGAACTGCACGCTGCGCGAACGCTGGCGCGGATCGGCACCGGCGATCGTGAGCCGCAGGCGATGACCGCGCTTCACGATCGCGGATGTCGGCAACAGGTCCAGGCGAGCTCGCGTGCGTTCGCCCGGCGTCAGCGGCTCCACGTCGGCGCGATTGCCGCGGTGATAGGGTAGGCCCATGTAGTTGCGAAATGGGGGCTTCTGTTCGGAGCGGAACGAAGCGCGCAGTCGTCCGTGCGTCAGGATCGTCACCTCGCCCGAGGGCGCGATCTCTTCAAGGTAAACGAACAAATCCGCATCGGGCTGCGTCGATGAGATCCACAAGTCGGCAAGCGGATGTCCTGCGATATGCGTGTCGCTCGACAACGGCGGCGTCGTGTAGCTCACGCCATGATCCTCGATCACGCACGGCCACATCATGAACCCCAAGTTCACGCGTTCTTTGCACTTCGGCTCATAGTCGACCTGAAACTGGCCCTCACTCGGTTTCGCGGGCTTGCCGAGAGAAATCTGTCCGCTCGTGCCGCTCCGTGCCGCACCCGTCAGATGCAGCGTGCGGGGACGTGCTTCGGGCAATGGCCACTGGGTTGCCGAGCGCCACTCCTGCCCCGCGGGCGCATTGATCGTGCGGAAATGGATC
This sequence comes from Lysobacteraceae bacterium, assembly GCA_012516015.1. Classification (GTDB taxonomy): domain Bacteria; phylum Pseudomonadota; class Gammaproteobacteria; order Steroidobacterales; family Steroidobacteraceae; genus Steroidobacter. The sequence continues at coordinate 14,554 of JAAYXG010000047.1, forward strand.
GGCGGCTCGCGCTCCCAGCCGTTGTCCACGTTCTTGAGGAAGCGATCGAAGAAGCGCAACAACTCCGTCTCCATCGGGAAGTCGCCGACCTGGCAATGTCCCCATGTCCCCATCCACAACTTGCGCGGATTGTCCAAGTTGTTGAACGCGAGAATGGACTCGAAGCTGCCTTCGTCGAACCAGTTGCCCCAGATGAAGATGCCGACCTTGGAGCGCTCGATCTGCTCGATGTATGTCGCGACGCTCGCCTCTTGCCAGAAAGGCACGCCGAGCAACGGCGAAACGTCGTCACGATACGGCATGCCGCGCCACAGCTCCGCCATCGGGGTACCGGCGGCATGCGCCGCGATCGCCTGCTCGGCGAGCTTTCCGTCGCGGTCTTCATCGACCGGCAGCACGCCTTGACCGAAATCCTGCGCTGGGTCTTCGGGTCGGGTGTTGAACTGCGCG